>DAORIS010000003.1 GCA_035438625.1 Candidatus Paceibacterota bacterium | reverse complement strand
CTTGCGTAGCTGATGCGCTGATTGCCATACTTTATATATTATACTCTCTTCCTTCCCCTACCCCTACAGAAACTACATCGTGTTTGTCCTGCCACTCTGTTGAGTGATTGGATTTGCCGATTCTTTAATATCCAAACTTGCTGCTAACTCTTTCAACTTCCCTGACGAGAGTGTCGGTACGCGAACTTTTGGAGTTGAGTTCGCTGTGCGTAAATTTGGTTGTACAGCAACTTGTTCCCTTGGTGAGGTGTCTTTTTTCCACACGTATAGGCGACTTTTTGTATAAAAAGAGAAAGAAGATTCAAGGAAATCCAAGAAAGGACGATTATTGTATTTATAAAATGCGAGTGACGCAGCGAGTCCAGCCACCCCAATCATTGGGATTATTCCTAGGAAGAACCCTAGAAAGCGGTAAATGAGGTAACAAAGCCCTGCCCCACCAGCAATGTATAAGAACTGCTTAATGGTAAGCGGTCCGAATACCTTATCTTCAACTTCGATGAACTGTGGAACTTGAAATTGCATGTGCAATTATTGTACCAGAACTATTCAATTGGTTCGCGATATGGGTCAGCAGTAGAAGAGTATGTTTTCTTTGGTTGAGCAGGAATTGTCTGTGTTTGTGCTGGTTGTATAGGAGTATTTGTTGGTCGTGGTTTACTTGGACCTTGAAATGCGTTTGGGTTACTTGTCATTGCTGGCATTTGAGCAATTGGTGGAGGTGGGGCTACTGGTACACGTTCCTCGATTACTGTCTGTCTCTGCAATGTTGTCTGAGGAGTGATAATTTTCTGAAGCATAGGTAGTGCATTTGAAGCAGGAGTTTGAGTTTTTTGAGGTAACGCAATGTTTGTGTTTTGTGACATTACTTCATTCTCAATTCTACGTACAACCTCCATACTCTCCTCTGAATCAAGAGCTAGTTCGTCAATTAACCACTGACTGAATTGTTCAATGGTAATTTCCCGGTTCATATATTCAGTACATTTACCAAAAAACCACACCTTTTCTTCGGGATCCAATTCGAAATCATCGGCGAGGAGGTCTATGAAAATGTCTACCCAGGCTTCTTTGTTCATATATTTAATTTAACCAGTCACTCTTATTGTTTGCTAGGTAATCTCGGATGTCTTTCCTGTTGAGGCCAGTAGGGCTTGCTGTCCACTCAAGCATTCTTCGTAGGTCTTGGCGTTGTGTGTCATCTAGCTCTGTGTCCTTAGAAATTTCTGCAAGGTGTGCCGGTGTAATAAATAGTACAAATGGTGAGACATTCGCTGGTAGATCTACTGTTAGTGCACCTGACGGGTCTCTAAAGTCGGTCATTACATTAGTACCAAATGTTTTAAGAAGGTTTTTAGGTGAAATGTTCTTCCAATCCTTAGGTTTAAGGGCATACTTCTTGATTGCATCCTTAAAGCCGGCGTAATCTTTATTATCAACAGCTAGGCTGAGGAGGTTTTCAACTGAAGCAACCTTATTTTTCTGCTGCTCGTCTTTGTTGTCAGAGTCAGATCTAAGAATTTGTTCGGCGGCAGCTCTCTTTGCCTTACTTGTCCAACGCTTCTTTGCAACCTTGGCTGCGATTGTACGCTTTGAAGCGTTTGTTTCCTTCTTGATTGCCTTCTCACTGATTTCCACGCGCTCTCTGTTTTTATTAACAGCTTGTTCTGCGGCATATAGCTCAGCCGGAGTCGCACGTTTAGATGCCTTGAGCTGCTCAAGTTTTATTAAGCTGTCTTTCCACATCTCCTTATTTTGCTTGTGTGCAAGAGCAGTTTTTTCAGTTGGAAGAGCTTTTTCTTCAATTGTAGTTTTAGCAGCAGCAATAGCTTCCTTTTGCTGCTTTTCAGCATCTTTTTTCTGAACGTTGAATGTCTCTTTAAAGCTTTTTGAAATTGAGGTGCCAGCTGTTTTATCAAAAGATTCGACGGCTCTATTAGTCACTGCTCCGCCTGCGCTTGCAATTCCAGTTTTTGTTCCTTTAATTGCTGCTCCTGCCACACCTCCAACAAGTGGGATCCTTCTTGTTGTATTCTCTGCCCAATCAACTGGCTTCCCCGCTGCTCGAGCAACATATCCAGCACCTCGAGCTGTTTTTCTTGCGGCCCAATCTCGTGCAGAATTTGTGGCACTAAAGATCGCTTTTTGTGTTGAATCTGCACCTCGTTGAGCCCAGTCTAGTGATACCTTTATTGATCCGATAAGGGCGGCGATAAGAATTGCGTATTGAATAAACTCACCAATGTTCATTCCTATCAAATCCTGGATTGAGTCTGCTCCAGAGTTTGGGCCAATAATGAAATTAAATCCAGGGTTTCTAATGAAAAACAAAATACCAATCATGAACATGAAAAAGATTGGTGGAAATAGACACTGTCCAATAAGGCTTTTTGGCCAATTTTTCCCAAACGGAAGACTTGGTAGGGCTAAACTCAAGAAGTATAAAGGAGAGATAATGAGCAGATAGAAAATTACCAAAAGTCTGTAGATTAATAGGAAAGAAAATACAAAGAAGGTGCAAGCTGTTACAAGAATAATAATTACACCTGCAATTGTCTTGATGATTACAGTTTGTATTTCTGCTAGAGCAGATACAACTGTAGTGTCATTAGCCGCATTATTAAAGCTATATACCTTAACAACCTTTAAGTTTTCAAAGAGTGTTGTTGAAAAACTTTGTCCCTCCGGATTAACTAATTTATAAAATTGTAATGTAAATAAATTAGAAACATCAATTGCTGCCTTGGTAAAGAATAGACTAAAGTTAATTAATAGTGCTGCGATAATCACCATTCCCACACGTTTCTGCACCTCCCCACTTTTATTAAGGATCAACTGAATACCGAGATAAATCAGTATAAAAATAAAAGTCAGGTTGGCAATATTTCTAAAAAACACCCACGCCTCCTCAAGTCCTGTGTTGTTAGAAATGTATTTATGACTATCTACAATAGTAAGTTTAATTACTACGTCCATCAAAATTCCTGCGAAATATACTAACCATGCAACACCTGCAAGTAAGCCGTTTGAAACTATTTTGGCAATTGCCAAGAATACATTGTCCATCCCCGCCTCTAACTGACAGGCAATGTTGTACCAGTTACAATTATCCACTTTGGTTGGCTCTGGAGCTGCGGGAGCCGCCGGACCACTTGGAGGATTTTGTGCAAATGCATTAATAGGTAACAGTAAAACAAATCCTGTCATAAGTACTGCTAGCGATAAGATAATTTTCTTAATCATTTTCTTCTGGTGCATTTACAAATACTTCGACTAACGCCAAGATTCGTTCATTTGTCTCTGTTCTCTGTATTCGAATGTACTTTGCTCTCTGATTAACAGGAATTGAAAGTGGTGGGTTTGAAATATTTCCGTTTATCTGAATTGCTCGTACCTCAGGATTGTTCAATATACTATTAAAATCACCTGTAAACGGTTCATCTGAAATAAATAGATATGCATTGCCAATAGGATCTCCCCTTTCTGGTGTTGGCCATATATCAATTGTTCCAATATCGAATGACTCCCTCATCTCAACTTGCCAATATGGACGCACCTGCCTACCGCTAATTGCGTTGCTGTAGTCATCTCTACTTCCTGTTCTGCCGTCTATTGCCGCCTCAGCATTATTTTGGCTGTCATCATACGTTGGCATGTATGCCCTTCCGCCTGTCGCTAGATTCTGTCCCGCAGCATTTGCTGTTGATGTTGGTGAGGTTACACCAAGTTGGCCAGTTGTTGTTGCAATGCCTCCTGCTTGTGCGTTGTAACAATCATCCTGGTTGTCACTGTGACAATTTTCTCCTTCATCACCAAGGTCATCTGCAAAACTCCTGCCTGACGAACCACTTCCTGATGAACTTAAACCTCCTATTCCCTTACTAATGACTTGGTTAATCAATTGACCCATAAGTGCACCTACGATTTCATTAAATTCATCAGCAAGCTCTAGTTGTCGGATTGGGCTACCAAGAGTATCTGCAAGTACGTTTTCAATTGCTTTTCCAGGCATAACAATTTGGTTTAAGCCGTCCGCAGCTTTTTTAGTGATTGAGTTAAATCCAGCACCCCAATCTGCAACGGTTTGTTCTTGTCCGATTGCACTAACAAGTTTCTTAAGGAATTGTGATTCAATTTCATACCCAAGTCCAAAGCCGTTGTTGCTTGGAGTTTGTGTTACCTCAATCCATCGGTCCCAACCTCCAGCGCCGGAGAAATTACCATCTACGAATTCGTCAACGCTTTTTGTTAGACCAGAGACATTGTCGATGATATCGGTTACGGTACATTCGGGCTTATACGCCTCTCTACCCTGGAATGAGTATCGTAAATAGAATTTAAGTTTAAGATCGAATGCAAGATTAGGAGAACAGAAGAAGTCTAGTATTCCGGCTGTGTTTGGAAATACTGTCTTCATGAAATCAACAAACTGTTCGTTCGCAATGTCAGCAAAGAACTGTCCTGGGTTACTGATGAATGAAGGAGATCCTTGGAAGCCACTATTGATCCAGTTCACAATAGACTGTGTCATGCTGCTGATGACGAGTTTCGCAATGATGTAGAAGATTGCGTCCATGCAACCTTCCTTGTATGTTGCGCTTGCGTTAGACGCTTCACTTCCCCCAACGTACTGACTTTGTACAATGTCAGTAACCATGACCGCGCCAGCTGCGGCGGTTGACGCTGCAGCAGCAGCCTCGGCTCTTCCCTCTGCGCGAATACCAAGAATTGAGGCACATGCTGCAGCAAAACTTTGAGCCTCAGCTTTTTTTGCTGGGTATGCAGAAAATAAGGTAACAAAAAGGAGGACTGAAAGTAATAATCCTACTCCAAAGCGCTTCATGTGCATCAAATTTTATCATGAGCACGTATAGAATCAGTGCGAATTGTACACAAGAGGAAAAACAAACTAGATCGAAGCTCCGTTTTCAGTTAACTTTTTCTTAATTTGTGATAAAGCAAGTGAAAAGTCACTCGCAGTTTGGTAGTAGTTGGTCATGTTTGTCATTGCAACCAATGGATCTGTAAACACATCTTTAAATGCATTGATGTGGACGGTGATCTTTTCGTATCCATTAACGAGGTCTAAATGAGCCTGGGCAATTCCGTTTGGAATTGGAAGTGCGAGCATTTCTTGAATAAGTACAGCGTAGCGCGCAAGCAAGGGGTCAATGTCACGAAGTGCAGCGCTGTCATTGTTCTTTAGGGCTCTTTCGAGTATCAAAAGTTCATTATTTGTAATGTTTTCTTCATATTGCGAGGTTGTTTGTACAAATATGTCTCTATAGCGACGGTAATTCTCCTGAGTGTCTGGTACGACAATTAATTCGTTAAATTTGTGCACAATAGCTGGTTTTTGAGCCGCTTCAGCACTAGTTAGGAGTTGTTCGATCAGGTTTTGCTGTTCGATTGTGTCTATTGAGTTGTCAGTTTTCTTATACGCAGCATACCGTGCAAAGATTTCCTTTGAAAACTCATCTGTAAGGTTTAGATCTGTAGAGATGTTTAGGCTCGACTCAGTGCCAATTGGCGCAACATCTGTGCTGTCTGTTGGTCCTGCAATAGCTGGGTTTCTGCCTGCGAGCACCTCGTCTCCATCTGGTGTTCCGTCTTTATCTGAGTCAGGAACTAATGAATCTGAGCCCCATAACTCCTCTTCCCAATCTTTTAAACCATCACTGTCTGTGTCAGCTGATGAAATTCGATTTGCGAGCACTTGCACAGAGCTTACTTGCGCAGCTGCTCCCCCGTTATTTCGGAATACTTCAGGCTCTTTAGCTTGTTTATAGAAATATGCACCTGATATTGCTGCACCAGAGAGTACAACTGCAAGTCCAATGCTGTAATAGTTCTTTGAAACTGATTTCACACTACGTATTAAAGCAGTTTATCCAGTGATTTCCAAGAAAATGAACCCCGGATCCCCAGGACTAAGCTTTGCTTGTACTTTTTTAAGTAAATTACCAACTTCTACGACAGCTCGAGCGTTTGCGAGCACTGAGTTGTTGTACTCTATGAGTGCGTTTTGATCGTATGTTCCATTTTCAGCCGCTTTGCTGATGAGGGTTATGTTCTTACTAATCTCAATAAATGTATTGAGGAGTGCTGTGTGGCTTTTTTGTATGTCCTGTGGGACTGAAGAGACGGATTTAATCATATTTGCAGCCGTAGAATAAGCAGAAGCGTATTTTTCGATAGCTTTTCCTGTTCCTGAGTCAGGTGTTGAGGTTGCTGCTTGAATTAAATCCTCTCCAAACCCTTGTATTTCCTTTGAAATGTAGATAATCGCCTCACCTGCTTCGTTGGCATAGTCGGCAAATGTAAATGCGTCTGTATTTGTGGTTACGGTTGTGTTTGTTTGGGTTGGAGTTTGTGAGGGTGTGGGCTTAGTTTGTGTAGGTACCACAGAGGAATTGGTTGTTTGTTGAGGGTTATTGATGGTTCCAACTACTTGGATTTGCTTTTGAGACAATGAGTCGTAAAAGGAATATGGGTTAGGCTGGTTGCCGCTGTTTACTATTGTCTCGGTAACTGGTGGAGGAAGTGTGGTTGTGTTTTTTTGTTTAAACCAAAAGAAACCAAAGGCAAAAACTGCAAATGTAAGTGCTGCTAGGAATAGTAATAAGGCTTTTTTCACGATCTCATTATATTATGTACTGTATATGATGCCGACATGGCTTAAGTGTATCGCGATTCCCCTCTTACTCATTGCTCTTATTGGTGTGGGAATTGTTTTTGCTCCTGGCACCGCACACGCAATCTACCCATTTGATTTTGGCGGAAGAGTGGTGTGGGTATATTACTGCGTAAACGGTCTCTGGACAGCAGTCAGCGTCCCAACCCCTGGATTATTCTTTTATATTTGGGGTTTTAGTGGAATGAAAGCAGTTGGTCCACCGACACATGCGGGTCAGCAAGTACTTGGAAAATCCTACGGAGTAATGGTATGTCTAGTTCCGTGTGTTATTGGAGTGTGTCCAATCGGATATGGGTGGCTTGTCAGTCCTAACGCTGGTTCAAGCCCTTCGTAAACTTAGAATAATTTTTTAGTAATCGCAATCCAATCAGATACGTGCAGCTCCTCTGCCCTACTGTTTGTTGATATTCCTAGGTCTGTAAATATCTGCTCCACTTTTTCTTTTGGAGCAATGGAAGAAAGATTTGATGCGAGCTTTTTTCTTTTGTGTGCAAAACCTGCGGAGACTACGGTAAAGAAATTCACATCTTCCACATTCGCGTCATTGAAGTATGTTTTTGATATACCAGAAATTTCAATGATCGCTGAGTTAATATTTGGCGGAGGAACAAAAGCGCCAGGTGGAACTCTCCCAACTTTTTTTGGTTTTCCATACGCATGAACAGAGAGTGAAAGAATGCTGTGTTTAGAATCAATGAGACAAATTCGATCAGCAACTTCTTCTTGTACCAACATCAACATGTAATTTGGTTGGTTGGTTGATTCTAAAAATTGTTGGAAAATTGCGCCGGTGATGTAGTACGGGATGTTTGCAATCAGTGCGTACGGTTCTTTTGGTAACGTGCTTGAATTTTGTTCAAGTACATCTCCTTCTGTAATTGTTAGAAGTCCTGAAGCAATTTCTTTTTCAAAGCGTGTCTGAAGTGGAATGATGGCACGTGCATCCTTTTCAATTGCAAGCACTTTGATAGATTTCTTCTCTGCAATTCTAAGGAGACGCTCGGTTAAAACGCCTTCACCTGGCCCTATTTCCAGTATCACACGAGTGTTTTCGGGAAGCATGAGGGCAATCCTCTCTTCCATCTTGTAGAGCACACTTTCAGAGCGGAGGAAGTGCTGGCCGAGAGACTTTTTTGCAAATAGTTTCACGTTTGTCAGTTAAGCAGATCGCTTAATCAAAGTAAATGACACGCTCTCTTTTTCCTCCAGGATTTTTTCGTTCTTCGTATGTAATTAATGAATCATGAATGTCTGCCAAAAATGTTGATGGAACATTCACTTCTGTTTTTCCAAATATTGTTCGAACGCTTGTGTAAGAAAGATATAATTTTATGCGAGCACGAGTAAGTGCAACATAAAAGAGTCGGCGTTCTTCCTCTGCACGATCTTCTTGCACACTTCCTTCTTCACTTTTTTTAACTTGAGGAAACAATCCATCTTCAAGACCTGTCACAAACACAAATTGAAACTCCAGACCTTTTGATGCGTGTACTGTCATTAAACGAACACCTTCCTTTTTTTCTTGAAGCGCGTCTTGGTCAGAAAGAAGACTAGTATCTTCAAGAAATTTAATGATTCCTTCAGGACCGTGTTCGTCATATCGTGCACCAAGAGATACAAGTTCTTTGAGGTTTTGGATTTTCTCTTCGTTCTCGTCAGTTTTCTCTGCTTGGTATTCACCCAAAATACCGGAACGTGTAAGTGTGTATCCGACGAGCTCTCCAGGAAGCATGGTTATACTTTTTTCTTGGATGTCAGTGAGTATTTGAAAGAACGGTTCTGCTTTTTTAAATGTCGCAGGATCGAGTGATTCTCTTGGGGTGCTTAATATCTTTAACATCGTTACTTTTCCAATTCCACGTGCGGGTGAATTGATTACTCGCTTAATGTCGCTTATGCAGTCTGGATTTAATGCTGCTCGGATATACGCAAGAATGTCTTTAACTTCTTTTCGGTCATAAAATCGTGTTCCAAGAACAAAATGCGGCACGCTGTGTGCAAGAAATGCTTCTTCAAGTATTCGAGATTGGAAGTTTGCACGGTACAAGACAGCAATTTCAGATTCTTGAACACCTGATGTGATCAATTCCTTTGCCTTTAAAGCGATGAAATTAGCTTCGTCTGCTTCGTCGTATGCTCCATAGAGTGAAAGTAAGTCACCAGGTGCATTTTCAGTGAATAGGACCTTTTTACGGCGCTTCTTGTTCTTATCAATGACAGCGTTTGCTGCTTTAAGGATGTTTCCAGTGGATCGATAGTTCTGTTCGAGGAGAACTACGCGTGCTTCAGGGTAATCTCGTTCAAAATTAAGGATATTCGAGATATCTGCCCCTCTCCAGGTGTAGATTGTCTGGTCAGCGTCCCCCACTACACAGATGTTTCTGCTCTTTTCAGAGAGTAGTCGTCCGATTTTGTACTGTACTCGGTTAGTATCCTGGTACTCGTCAATATGAATATACTTATACTTCTCCTGGTATTTTGCTCGAATTTCTTCGTCTTCGAGTAACTTAGATGCTTTTAAGAGAAGATCGTCAAAATCCAGTGACTTTTCCTTAGCTAGAATGCCTTCGTATGCTTCCCACACCTTACCCACGATAGAAGAAATGAATTCACGAGGTCGGCTATCAAGAAAATATCGCACGGTTACGCCATTTCCCTTCTCTCTTGAGATCATTGAGAGCACTTTTGATGGTTCAAACTCTTTGGGGTTTATATTAACCAGCTCCATGGCCTGCTTAACAGCATTTTTAGAGTCACTTCTGTCAAAAATTGTGAAGTTTTTACTTGTACCGGCTTTTTCTGCGTTTTCACGAAGGAGTGTGGCGCCAAATACGTGGAATGTGCTTACAAACGGCTTTTCCATGAAAGAAATCGGCATATTTAACGCACGATCTTTTTCTAGAAGCGCTGTAATTCGCTCACGCATTTCTTGCGCGGCCTTGTTGGTGAATGTAATTGCAAGGATTGAACGAGGGTCAATTCCTTTTCTAATTAAATGGAGAATTCGGTATGTAAGCGTTTTTGTCTTCCCTGCTCCAGCTCCAGCAAGGATTAGTAACGGCCCACCAGCATGCTCTACCGCTTCGCGCTGTCGATCATTTAAATCAGAGAGATATTCCACCGAATGAATATATCATATCGGTGTCACGATTCAGTTTAAAAGAAAGGAATCGAAAGTGCTTGTTGCAAGATGAATTTACTTCTTTCTTTCGGAGGTAATTTTTTAGTACGTATTAGTTCGTGTATGTCTATTTGGTGAGCAAGTAATTCGTCTAGTCCGCTTAATTTAATAAATACTTGTTTTTCCTCATCAGTTAGCCGGGGGTTGCTAAGGGGATTTTTAAGTGTAGCGGGAAAATATTGTCTACCCATATATGACAAAGCATATTTTTTCCCAACCTCCCTTGCGAGTACCTCTCTTTTTGAGTACAGTTCCGAGTATTCTTTTAGTGCTTCAGAATACATGTCAGATCTTGTAACTTTAAGGGAATTAATCTCTGTTTGAAGTTTATTGATTCCTCCACTGAACGAATCAATATAATCTTTTGGATCAAAGGCCTTCTTGTTTCCAAGCTCACCCTTCTCCAGACTCAATTTTTTGTACTCCTTGTAGCTACTCGTCTTAAAAATTTTATGTAGAGTTGGAAAACCAAAAATCATCCGCGTATCCATACCTAATATACTTTCTTTGTTGAATGTAAAAAGTTTTTTAAGTGAAAAACCCATCGGGTTATACCAGCTATATCTGTGTTGGTACACACGATCGTACGGTTCCCTACCTCGCAACAGACCAATTTTGTGAGATTCTAGTGATATCGCCTTATCGATTTTTTCGGCGTTTGTTTGTGGGTTTGATGCAAGTTTTTCTTTTTCAGATTTAAACGTTGTGTCGGCAGCAGGTGTTGTCTTTTCCGTCTCTGAATTATTTTCCTTGTTGGGAGGGACTTGTTCTTTTGTTGTTTTACCCTCAGCCGTCTCTTTTGTTGATTCGACGTGTTCAGGTTCTAGTTCTCTGAATTCGCGCTCGCCTTCTTCGTTAATACCAATCTCCATATTTCCAAAGCCGCTTCCTCCTATAACAACGTCCGGCCTGTTCTCAACCTTCCCTGTCATTTGAACTGTTTTTTGTTCAACCTTCTTCTCGACTTTCGCTTCTTTTAGTGGAGTGCTTACAACGTTTTTGTTTTCAAATCCAGCACCGCCAAAAACTGATCCAAATATAGGAGTTGCGTCCTTTGGTGTTTTCTTTTCCTCACTCAATTTATTTCCTTGAATTTTCCTGAAAGCCTCGATGTTTTTTTTGTTGCCGTCAATATTTGCAGTGTTCTTATTGTTGTTCGTTTCTTCCGCCTTCTTATTGTCGGTACGTGATGCTTTTGATTTTCTAAAGGACTCAATGTTTTTCTTTGTGCCCTCACTTTGATCTATTGTTTGTGTAGTAGTGGTTTCTTTTACAATGCCAACCTCTTCCTTCTTTATTTTTTGAGCATCTAATTCTTCTTCTGAAAGTACAACTTGGTCATATTGTGCAAAACCATAGTCAGGTTCACCCGGCTTACTCATATTTACCCGTGATGAACGAGAACCTGATGCTCTTGAGCGTGCAGGAGTTCTTGGTGTCTTTTCAAGTCTCTTTTCCTTACTTTGTTCTGATTGTGTGCGATTGATCAATTCTTCTCTTGCAAGTGTGCTCGCTAGTTCTGAAGCATTATATTCTTCGTTTGTTACTCGGCTGAATGGGACAAGTATATTTTTACTATCTATTGGGGCGTTTTTAATTCCCTCTTTATTCTGTGCAACCTTAGTTCGCTTTGCTTCGTAGCTAGCAGCTAGCTGTGCGATTTGAGATGTTGTTTTCTTTGTCTTTTTTGGTTTTTCGGGTGTAGGTCCGGACTTTTTTTCTGGAGTTGTTTTTTTAATTTCAAGATCGGGGATTGTTTGTTCGGGCACAGCCTCAAGAGTTGGTTCAATTACTGCGTGAATGGTTGAGTTTAGTGCACGAGATTTTTTTACCTTCTTTGAAGTATTTGGTAATTCAGTGCCAGGAATTTTTTCTACAGGAACATCTTCGAGTGCTGTTTTATTTTTGGCTTCTGACTCTGATTCCTCACGTTTTATTTTTCTTGCGTGTCGCTTTGTTGATTTTGATTCATCGAAAATGTCATTGATTCCAGTATCAAGGCTTTGGTCTTTGTATGATGCTCTAAAATTTACTCCTGAAACCACTGCGTCGCCACGCGTAGTAAGTGCGTTTTCAAGTTCGTTGATAGCGTCTTGTTGTTGTTTCTCTGTTTCTAAATCTTTAGCCACAACTTCTTCGACAACACTGTCGTTTTCTTTATCTCTTTTTGCAATCTCATCTGCTTTATTTGGAGCTGGCTCAAAAACACCAGATGTTCCGCGAGAGCCACTTGCACGCTTTGCTCTACGATCACCACGAGCAGATTTTGTGAGTGATTCTGTGTAGGCAAGATTTTTTACCACTTCTTCAGCTTCGTTTTCCTCTCTTGTCACTTCCACACGTTCATTCATAAACTTCCGTCGAGTTTGTTGTAGATTTTCTTTTGCTTCTGCGATGTCACTTGCTGGAGCTGTATTTCCTCGTCCATCATGTATATTCTGTCTTCGAACAATTGTCTCAATATCGTCTTCTGTAAGGTTGTCCACTGGATGTGTATCGGCTTCTTGAGACTCAATATGAGCTATTTTTGCTTCCTTAACTCGTACTTTATGGGCAATTTCACTAATAGGCACCTCGTTTTTATCAGTTACAGCTGGTTCAGCCGGAGGTATTTCATGCTTCATGAAGTCTAATTGTCCAATCACATGTCCACAACGTCAAGTTGACTGAGGGGATAGCTCCGCTATGATTATCAGGACGGCACGCGTGAGTCCGGACAGTATCCACGGAAATACCGCTCAGCAAGGCCGTTTCTTTTGAAACGAACTGACTCTCAATACACCAATAAGTCTATCCTTAAGGAAGACGCACCCCCGCCCGCCAGATTGGCCCGCCGGGGTAATTTTTATGTAAAGCCACTTGCAATTATTGTGGTGGTCTTTGGTCTAATTCTTTTTGCTGAACAAGCTGACGCTTCCCTCTTCTCTACCATCTCAGGATTTTTTAATAGAACCCCGGCACAGGCCAAGCAAGACCCAGTTACCTCACAAAACATCGATCTTTTGGATCCTTCAACAAGTGAATTGGCATATGCTTCACCAGGTCAGATTGAAGAAAATGCTCTTGTTGCCTCGCCATTTACTCCTGAAAGTCAGTCTGCGGCGGCAATTGATACATATATAGTTAAAGAGGGTGACTCAATCTCTCAGATCGCGGCTAAATATAACGTTTCAGTTAACACCATTCTTTGGGCAAACAACCTAAACCGCTCTTCTGCCATTAAGGCTGGTCAAGAATTGGTTATTCTCCCAATCAACGGTATTACTCATATTGTTAAGAAGGGTGAAACGCTTGAGCAGATTGTTAAGAAGCATAAGGGTGATATCGCTGAGGTAATGCGATATAACGGCCTTTCATTCGACAGTATCCTTAAGGCTGGTGACACTGTTCTTATCCCTGATGGAGAACCAGAAGTGGTAAATACTCCAAAATCAACTCCCTCAAAGGTGGTATCAACTCTTAAGGACACTGCTGCATATTTCATGCGACCGCTTTCAGGTGGAACTCGAACTCGTGGAATACACGGAAATAACGGAGTGGACATTGGTGCTCCTGCGGGAACTCCGGTATACGCTGCTGCAGCCGGCTCTGTGGTTGTCAGTCGTGGTGATGGCTCATGGAATGGAGGATATGGAAACTATGTGGTTATTACACATAAGAACGGTACACAGACTCTCTATGCTCACCTTTCACGAACAGCGGTCTCGTCTGGATCGGTGGATAAGGGTGAAGTCATTGGATACGTTGGAAATACAGGTAAGTCTACCGGTAACCACTTACACTTTGAGGTTCGAGGAGGTAAAAATCCATTCTAAATTAAATAGTTGGCACAATAAAACCCGGCAATCGCCGGGTTTTATGTTTGGTTTTACTATTAAAACCTTAGTTATCCATGTGTTCCATGCAGGTATTAGCTGCTGGGTTTGCTTCGAGACGTTCCGATTCGATTGTTTTTCCGTCCATCTTACATACTCCGTAGGTGTTATTTTCAATACGATCAAGAGCTGCTGTAACTTCCTTGTACCGCTTCTCAATGTTTCCTAAAATTGCTTGGTTGTCCTGAAATGCTTCCATTTCATCAGCAACTTCGTTTTCGTCTGCTGCCATAACTTCCGTATCGGTATTTTTTGCGACCCAGTCTCCTGGGTGCTCAGCGTCTTGTTGACCAAGACGATCTAGTTGCTCTTTGAGGAGTTCTTGCTCCTTCACAAGGGCATTCTTAAACTTTTGTATATCGTGTTGGTTCATGTATCGATTGTATCATTTTTAACGATGATGCAAGCGGCATTGGCACATGAAATTACCTCGACAGCTTATCGGTCTTGATCAAGT
Source organism: Candidatus Paceibacterota bacterium (assembly GCA_035438625.1). NCBI lineage: Bacteria > Bacillati > Minisyncoccota > Minisyncoccota bacterium. The sequence continues at coordinate 94,001 of DAORIS010000003.1, read as the reverse complement.
TCAGGATGTCGCTAAAGGCCGATTCGTTTGTGGTGATAATGAGTGTTTGTTCATCGTAGAATGAATATAATACCTTTGAGTTTCCTTCTACATCTCGAATTAGGCGAACATCGCGGTTTTTAACCAAGGCATCTCTAAATTCTTTTGTAAGGGTTGGTGGAAGAATACTTTGTATTACTGGTGTTGATGCTGTTGAAGTTCCCATTGTTGTTGTGCCAACAGGTTCTACTGGAATTGAAGTTGTGGTGCCTTTTGAAATGATACCGTCAAAAATGTTTGCGAGTGATGGCTCGAATGTGAGCATGTTAGAGAATGCATTCTCGTAGAGTTCGATATTAAATATGATGAACGGCTCCTTTCGTTCGTGTTGAACAGTTCCGACCATGTACGAGTCTTTAATTAACGAGCGAAGTAGTGCAGGAGGGACATCCTCTGCAATTTCAAGGAGTAATTCATCTGCATCAATGATCTCTCCACTTCCCTTTTCTGTAATCTTAATATGTTCGATCGATCCAACTTCATGTTGTGCACCAAGTACTACGCCTGCAATTTTTTCTCGGAGCACACCTTTTTTCTCGCTTGTATCTTCAATTACCGTTTCATATTGACTCGCGTAGAGAGATTCAATTTGTGATGGCGGTAAGAAGTTCGCTTGTTTGTCTTTCAGTATAAGGAAGTATAGAACTGAACCAGTTCCAATTAATATAAAAAGTGCTGATAGTAAAAGCAGTAGGCTATTTTTTGAACCTGAGTCACGGAATACTTGTTTACGCTCCTCTACCTTTGCCCCAACTACAGTAGTTGCAGTTGCTGCCCTTCTTTTTTCTTCTGCTTGTTGTATTGAAAATGTTGATTGTTTTTGTCGCTCAATCAATTCCGCTGTATCTGACTCAAATGTGCGAAGTGTCTGCAAACTGTTTGCAGTAGCTTTGTGAAGTATTGCAGCTGAGTCAACAGCGGTTCCTTCAGGAGATTGTGGAATTACGTTATTAGAATCTAGTGCCTTAAGAGTATTTTTTGTGTACTCAATTCGGTCAATTCTTTTTCGTTCTTCTTCTGCCATACTCCATGTATGGTACCAGTAAATATGGCTACGGGAAATAGCGCGTTACAGTTTAGTATGAGAACTAGTTAGGATATTCTTCTCGAGACTCCTGACTTTCTCGTGGTGCCACTTCTGTTTCGTTTCTGTTTGGGCGTTGTGTTCCACGTCGTCCGCGTCCTCCACCAGCCCTGATGAGATATTTCTGAGGAGTTTCACAGAGATCGATAAAGTCATCAGCTGCTTCAATTAAACGTGCTGAAGATGATTTACCAAACGCTACTACTTCAACCTGACATCCTTCGTGGAGCTGTAGGTATTCCACAAGTGGTACGAAATCTCCATCTCCTGAGATGAGGATGATCGCATCCATCTTAGGTGCGAGTGCAATTGCATCAACTGCAAGTCCTACATCCCAATCTCCCTTCTTTGCACCTCCCATAAATATCTGGAGGTCTTTGGTCTTTGTTTCAATGCCGGTTTTGCTGAGTGCGTCAAAGAATGCACGTTCCTCACCTCCTTCTGTTGCAATTACATATGCAATAGCACGAATGAGCGCACGGTCTTGGACCGCTTCTTTTAATACTGCACCGAAATTTACCTTTGAGCGGTATAAGTTCTTCGCACTGTGATACAGATTCTGCGCATCGATGAAGACACCGACACGTTGTTCTTTATGTTTTATGATTGCCACCTGTATATCTTACGCGGTCTTCTTCTTGAGGCCAAGCTTTTTTGTCAACGCGTTGTAACGCTTTGTGCTTGTCTTCAAAAGATAATTGAGATGTGTTTGCCTATCAGCAACCATCTGCAAGAGTCCTCTTCGTGAGTGGACATCCTTCTTATTTTTCTTTAGGTGGGCAGTAAGCTCGTCAATCCGCTTAGAGATAAGACTTACTTGTACTTCTGGAGAGCCAGTATCCTTATCGTGGATGGCTGTTTCCTTGATCACCCTGTTTTTCTGGGTCTTTGTTAACATGTGGATAGTATAGCACAAATATGGTTATTTTGCAAGCTAATTCCTAGTACCCTCTCTTTATAGCCTAACTTGCTATACTTTATCTATGAAAAATGGCCAGAAATCGCCAATACACGAGCATTTTCAAGCCTTTTTAGCTTATTTGGAGATTGAAAAGGGCCGAAGCCTCCTTACGGTCAGGAACTATAAGCAGTATTTGACTGTTTTTATCGCTCAAACAAACATTACTGACCCAAAACACATTACTGAGCCTGTAATTCGGGAGTTTCGCATGTGGCTTAACCGACAACCTATACGTGAGGGTGCCACTCAGACGTTAAAACGTAAGACACAGAACCATTATTTGATCGCCATCAGGTCTTTTTTGAAATATTTAACAAAAAACCAGGTTGAAACGCTTCCGGCGGATAAAATTGAGTTAGCAAAAATCCCAGAGCGCACCATCGACATGATTTCTGGACAGGAACTCTATCGATTACTCGCTGCCCCACTTGAAGTGCTCAAAAAGAGCAAAGATAAGAACACAGAGGTTAAGGCACTTCGTGATCATGCTATTTTGCAATTATTCTTCTCTACCGGTCTTCGATTGTCAGAACTAACATCACTTAACCGCGACTTAGATATCTCCCGAGATGAGTTTTCTATTCGGGGAAAGGGTGAAAAGGTACGTGTTGTGTTCCTTTCTGAAGAGGCACGACAGGCAATTAAGGCGTATTTAGCTAAGCGAGCAGACATTGATGACGCGTTATTTGTGCAAATCGGCATGAATCGTAAGGAAACAGAGAGAAAACAGAAGGGATTGCGCATTACCCCTCGCTCAATTGAGCGTCTTGTGAAAGAATATGCAATCCGTGCTGGAATATCGAAAAAAGTGACACCGCACGTTATTCGACACAGTTTTGCCACTGACCTATTGCAAAATGGAGCTGACTTACGTTCAGTACAGATGTTACTCGGTCACGCTAACATCGCTACTACGCAAATTTACACACATATTACTGATAAACATTTGCGTGAGGTGCATAAACGTTTCCACAACAAACAATCAAATTCTTAATTACTAGTTTATTTTGTATTTAACCCATGCCTGCGAAGCGTCCGTTTTCAATTGTCACTTGGAATGTTAATGGTATTCGTGCAATGCACAAAAAAGGTGCGCTTACATGGTTATTTGCACAAGCACCTGATGTAATTTGTTTCCAGGAAGTAAAGGCAACTGCTGAGCAGATTCCGGAGGAGATAAAAATAGTGCCTGGATACCATGCATATTTCGCCTCTCCAACCCTAAAGAAGGGATACAGTGGTGTTGCGATTTATACAAAGCAGAAACCACTGAGTGTTCAGTATGGACTTGGTGTAGAAGAATTTGATGCAGAAGGACGACTCATTCAAGTTGAATTTGAGAATGCATATGTACTTAATGTGTACTTCCCTAACGGTGGCGGTGGGCCAGCACGTTTGCAATATAAGTTGGACTTTTATGATGCATTTCTTGCACACATCCAAAAATTAAAAAAGAAAAAGCATGTTGTCTTTTGTGGAGATGTAAACACAGCTCACACTGAAATTGATCTAGCTCGTCCAACACAGAACGAAGAAAACACTGGGTTCCTCCCTGTTGAACGTGCGTGGATAGATGAAGTTATTGATAGCGGATTTGTAGATGTGTTTCGTGATCGCTATCCTCGTGCAATTGGTACGTATACATACTGGGATCAGAAGAGTGCAGCACGAGTGCGGAATGTTGGATGGCGTATCGACTATTTCTTTTGTGATAAGGCGTTCATGCCGCAAATAAAAGACTGTCAGATTCTTGATGGAGTCGTTGGATCAGACCACTGCCCTGTCGAGCTTATCCTTGTCTGTGACAAGTCACTATAATTTCCTAACGTAAATTATTCAACGTGATACTTGTCTCTAATTTCTGAGACAGCTTCTTCCTCTTCTTGTTCACGTTTTCTCTTTCCTGCTAAACCTCTATTGCGAAGTTCTTCATCAGAGAGTGCAAGTAACTCTCGAGATTTTTCGAGAAGTATTTCCTTTGTATTTAATTTTGGATCTTCCAGTACTTCTTCCATAAGTGCATTCAGTATGAATCCAATCTTGGGTCCTGGAGCCACTGTAAGCTCGCTGATGAGGTCTTTACCATCAACTGCGAGCATTCCCACACTAATAGGATCTCGAAGTGCTTCTTCGATCATTGCTTCGTACTTACGAAGTCTGTACGGATTCTCTTTTGGTCTGCCAGTTCCAATGCGATCACACATGCGTACATTAACAAGATCCCAAATATGGTCCTTTCCTACATTTGCAACCATTCTTCGAACTGCTGAAAGTGTAATTTGTTCTGTATCAGAAAAGAACATGTGCCAACGAATAAGTTTAACTACTAGATCAACGGTGTCTTGAGGATACTTTAAACGAGTTAGAATCTTCTTTGTAATTTTTGCTCCTACTACTTCATGACCATAAAATGTCCACGTGTTCTTTGAGGTATCTCTTCGCCTTGTGGCAGGTTTACCAATGTCATGGAATAGTGCTGCTAATCGCACTTCCAAAACCAGCTCTTTATCAGCTGAGTGTTGCACTGTTTTTATCAAATGAGTCCACACATCATATGCATGTGCCTGTGTCTGCTCTACCCCGACTGACTCCAAGAGCTCAGGGACAACATACGACAAAACCTCTGTCCTTAACATTAAAGACAAGCCGTATTCAGGTTTAAAGGACATTAGTATCTTAGAAAACTCGTCTCTTACTCGCTCTGCTGAGATGGCCGATAGGAGATCTTTCTGCTCATTTATTGCCAATAGTGTCTCTTTCTCAATATCGAAATCTAGCTCTGCCGCAAAGCGTATTGCTCGTAGGATTCTAAGTGCATCCTCTCCAAACCTGTCGGTAGCACTTCCTACCGCCCGCACTGTCTTTGACTTAATGTCCTTAAGGCCATCGTGTGGATCGGTAAGAGTGTCTTTTATAGGATTCCATGCGATGGCGTTTATGGTGAAGTCACGTCTCTTAAGATCTTCTTCAAGGGACACGCCAAAGAATACTTCTGAAGGACGTCGTCCGTCTTTGTACTCACCTTCTCCACGGTACGGTGTGATTTGAATTATTTTTAGTGTCGAATCTTCTGACTCGGTTTTTACACTTACTGTTCCAAAGTTGTTGTCGTAAAAAGATTCTGGAAACAACGCTTGTATTTGTTCTGGAAGTGCATTTGTTGCAATATCCCAATCTTTAGGTGTTCTATTGATATGTAGATCACGAACACAACCTCCAACAAGAAAAGCCTCATGCCCCGCTTTCATGAGTATATAGAGCTTTTCTATGACTATTTGTGGTACGTCCGTAGAATTCATAGCTTTATTTATGCATATTTTTTGATTTTTCTCTAATTTGGTGTATATTTCCGCTATGCGCCTGTAGCTCAATGGATAGAGCACTTGGCTTCGGACCAAGGGGTTGTGGGTTCGAGTCCTGCCAGGCGCACCACCTTTTAGATTATGATAGCAGTACTCCCTATAGCTGGTGAGTGCATAAAAGGTATGTACGCGGGTATGGTTTAGTGGTAGAACACGTCCTTGCCAAGGACGAGACGCGAGTTCGATTCTCGCTACCCGCACCAACGGAAAGAAAAGAGGGTTAACTACCCTCTTTTCTTTTGGGACACATATTTCAGCACGTCTTTTACGGATTTTGGAGAACTATTGTCTGGTTAGCTTTATTTGTCCACGTTTTTATCCAAAACTGTGGATAACTCTGGGGATAAGTGTATAAAGGACATGTCCTAAATATGGCCTATCTGGCTGTCCCCTTATTATAGGCCATATTTTAAGGACACCGACAATTTGACTTATACAAATATGTTTCACGTGAAACATATTATTTACCCTAAAACAGGTTATTTTAGGTTGTTTTTAGTGTTATTCATGAAACATTTGAATTGGTTTCATGGGAAACAGGGTACAGATAGTATGGGGTGGTGTGTACATGCTCATACTCTGGGAGTGCCTAGCTCTACAAAATCACTGGCCCTAGAATGTACAATCCGGGTCTGAGTAATGTAGAGCAGTACATTCTTCGCCCTTGGCTTTCTTATTGTTATTCATGAAACACCCGCGTAGTCCTGTTTTACAGGGAATATTGTGCGCGGTATTGTGTATAAGTTGCAGTCTACCGAGACAGCACCAAAGCCCACCCTGGAACGAACGTCGTCCCAGGGTTTTTATTTGAATGGTTGTTATTCGTGAAACGTGTTGACAGGGAATAGGGGAGGAGCTAAGCTACAGTAGCTGTAAGCTGTTTATCCGAGAGAGAACAGTCACGGCAACTTCCCCGAGTCCAGAGTAAGCTATGAAGCGCTCTGGACTCTTTTTTATTTCCCGTATCGGTCACTTGGGGTCTGAATTGTAGGGACAGTGGTTCTTTTGTCTTTTTCATTCACCCTTGTTTATAGGACGTTTTAGGTCAAAGCGACAGTAGTTACAAGGGAGAGACAGGTTGTGAAAGGTATATCCTAAATAAATCTGCTGTGTTAGTATGTCGATACACGGAGTGTGGTGTAACGGCTAACATACCTGTTTTGGGAACAGGTGACTCCGGGTTCGAATCCCGGCACTCCGACACGTTACGTTTCATATGAAACTTCTTTCTCGGAAGAAGGAAGTAAAGATAGATGAAAATCCTTTCAAATTAAGTTAAGAGGGCTATAAATATAAGTATTGCGGTGTTTAAAGGGTTTTGTGTAACGTTATTCGTGAAACAACATGTCAAAAAAATTTCAAAAAAGAGTAGAAGACTTCAATTGTGAGCGATGTAATACATCAGTAAAGGGAAATGGGTTTACAAATCACTGCCCAAACTGTCTGTGGTCAAAGCATGTAGATATCAATCCAGGAGATAGGGCAGCAGATTGTGGAGGGATGATGGAGCCTGTTTCAATTATAAGCAGGAAAGGTGTGTATATGGCTACACATAGGTGTGTTAAGTGTCGTACAGAGAAGAATAACCGTCTTGAAACACACGATAATTTTGATGCTGCAGCAAAGATTGTGAAGGATATAGCAGCAAAAACAAAGATCTGATAGTATAAGCCCGTTGCGGGATTAGTTTAATGGTAGAATAGCGGTTTTCCAAACCGCGGGCAGGAGTTCGATTCTCCTATCCCGCACATAATACAAAAGGAAAACGGCCAATATTGGCCGTTTTTCTTTTGATCGTATGAAAAATACGATTACTTAACTGCGTCCTTAAGAGCCTTTGCTGCTCTAAACTTAGGAACGTTCATAGCTTGAACCTGCACCATTTCACCTGTGCGAGGGTTACGAGCTGATCGGGCTGCACGCCTTTTAACTGAGAAGATGCCGAGTCCTGAAATAGAGACCTCTTCACCTTTCTTAAGTGTGCCAACGATCGATTCAAGGATCGTTTCCACTGCGAGCTCAGCCTGAGCCTTAGTGCCTTCAAGCTTTGCTTGAACTGCGTCCACAATTGCTGCCTTATTCATAATTATTATGTAATAATTCTGCGACCGTTTGAAGTATTCCTTCAAAAGTCATTATATTATAAGCCGTTTTTTGTGCAATGACGTAAAAACGACTAGTGGGGAAGGGTACTACCGAGCAAATTCTGTAACTCGTGTTTCACGAATAACTGTTACTTTGATTTCTCCTGGATACTTAAGTTCATTTTCAATCGCAACCGCAATCTCTCGCGCTACACGCTTTGATTCGATATCTGAGATTTCTTCTGGTTTGATGAATACACGAATCTCACGACCTGCTGAGAGAACGTAACTCTTTTCTACTCCTGGAATCTTGTTAGCGATGTTCTCAAGATCTTCTAGACGTTGTAGATATATTTCTACAGAATCTTTTCGTGCACCGGGACGGCTTCCTGAAATTGCGTCAGCTGTTTGAACAATGATTGATTCAAGTGTCTCGTATGGGTACTCACCATGATGCGCTTGCATTGCCTTAATGATTTCTTCAGAGACTCCAAACTTCTGTAAGATGCGTCGTCCAATCTCAACATGTGTTCCTTGAACCTCATGATCAAGCGCTTTACCAATGTCATGAAGAAGTCCGCCTGCTTTTGCGATGTGTACGTTTGCACCAACTTCTTGTGCAATCATTCCTGCAATGTGTGCAACTTCAATGGAATGCTGCAATACATTTTGTCCGTAGCTTGTTCGGAAGTGGAGACGACCGATGATTGAAGTTAAGCGTGGATCAAGATTGAACACTCCACACTCGTACACCGCTTGTTCACCACGCTCCTTAATTGCTTTGTTAACTTCTTCTTTTGCTTTTGTATACAACTCTTCAATCTTTGCTGGCTGAATGCGTCCGTCAGCAATGAGCATATCGAGCGCTGTCTTTGCCGCTTGTCTTCGAAGGGGATTGAATGAAGAAATAGTGATTGCGTTAGGTGTGTCATCAACAATGACCTCAACACCGGTAATGCGCTCAAAAGCCTTGATATTACGTCCTTCTTTACCGATTATCTTACCCTTCATCTCTTCAGATGGAATGGCAACCGAGGTAGACATAACGTCAGAGTATACAGATGTTGCGAGGCGTTGAATTGCACTGGTAAGAATTGTTTTTGCACGGCACTCAAGCTTCTCTTCACTTGCATGTTCAAGCTTTTGCATTCGTACAAGCAAGTCTTCTTCATTTTTAATTTCAGTTTCCTTGAGCAACTCATTTTTTGCTTCTTCTGCTGAAAATCCTGCTGTTTTTTCTAATACTTCTGTTCGTTCTTTGAGGAGTACGTCAGCATTCTCTTTGAGTATATTTATTTCAGCAACCTTGTCTTTAAGAGAAATTACTTCACGCTCAAATTCAGCTTGTCTTTTTTCTAGTTGCTCATCCTTTTTAATGAGACGTTCTTCAAGGCTACGGCTTTTTTCATCGCGGTCTTTAATTTCTTTTAGTTGCTCTGCAGTTAGTTCGTCAGCTTCTTCCTTTGCTTCTTCAACAATGCGCTTTGCTTCTTCTCTTGCGTTAAGGAGAATTTCTTTAATACGAAGTTCCGCAGAACCTTTGCGGCTCATTGCAATCAACACTCGTAAGAAATATCCAAGGAGTACACCTAAGATGCCGGCGCAAACCAGATATGTGAGGAGTAATGTTGTAATCATGGCTATTCGTTCTTAGTGAGCACTTTGTCGATGATTCCGTATTTCTTTGCTTCTTCAGCGTTCATGAAATAGTCGCGATCAACATCCTTTTCAATCTGGGCAACACTTTTACCTGTTGCTTCGGCCATTATTTTATTTAAACGTTCACGAGTCTTTAAGATTTGCTTTGCAGTGATTTCAATATCGGCTGCGCGTCCTTCAGCGCCACCCCAAGGCTGGTGGATCATGATCTCAGAGTTGGGTAAAGCAAAGCGCTTACCTTTCTTTCCGCCTGCAAGCATAACTGCACCACCGGAAGCTGCGATACCAACACAGATTGTTGAAACATCTGGTTTGATGTGGGTCATGGTGTCTAGCATGGCAAGGGTAGAGGTGACTGAGCCTCCTGGGGAGTTGATATAGAGGGAAATATCCTTCTTTGGGTCCTCGCTCTCAAGGAAGAGGAGCTGGGCAATGACAATATTGGCTACATTGTCATCAATGGGGCCACCAAGGAAGATAATTCGGTCTCGAAGCAGGCGAGAGTAGATATCGTATGCTCGCTCTCCAAACTGAGACTTCTCGATAACTGTTGGGATTAACATATATTATGTAAAGGGTTATGGGTTAACGCCCATGCTAACAGAAACTAGCAGAAAATCACGTTGCCTGGCAGAATAGCATGAACTAACACCATTATATGAAAATTCACAGATTTTTGCTTGCCCAAAGCGATTTAGTCAAAAGTGACGATCTTTTTGAAGTTGTAGAACCAAAGACGGTTCATCAAATGGTACATGTCCTCCGACTTGAAGAAGGTGAACGTGTTGAGGTCTTCGGAAATGATAAAGCGGCTCTGTATAGCATCGAAACTATTGTTAAGGCCAAGAAAGATCCAAAGGTATTTTTGAAATACAAATCGGACATCGCGCTTCGAATCCCTGAGAAACACATTGGAGTGGCATTTGGTATCTCAAAGAAGGACACTGCAGAGTGGATTGTGCAGAAGTGTACAGAACTCGGTGTTTCTGATTTTTACCCTCTAATCACTGATCGCACAGAGAAAAAGAATGTTCCAGAGGAACGACTCCAAATTATTATCAAGGAAGCAGTGGAACAGTCTGGGTGGCATACAGTACCCACACTTCACCCAGTACAAGCGTTTGAAGAGTTTATGGGGTCTCGGAAAGGGGATATCTGGCTACTCGATGGCGCTGGGAGTGAGACGATACAAAGTGGAGTTGATAATGTCACTATTGTTATTGGTCCAGAGGGTGGATTTACTGAAAGAGAGGTGGCAAAAACAAAAGAAGCAGGGTGGAGTCTAAAAAAGCTTGGAAATTCAACTCTTAGAGCAGAAACCGCTGCAGTTTCTGCGGCCGCACTATTACTTCTATAGACGGTATTTACCCGGGTAGATGCATTGACAGGAGGGTATATATTATGCTATAATATACTACAGCTAGTACTTACATCCGTACTAGGCATTCATAGTGTTTCCGCAGTGATTGAGATGGTATCTCAATCGCGGAAGGGTTGGTAGCCCCTATGAGTGAAATGTAAGATGTCTAGGAGTTTTTCATGTTCCTTTCCAATCAGTCGTCGTTTTCTTCAACGCCTATTGCGTTTATGTTTCGCAGGATTTTGCTAGTGACAGTACTTGTCGCCGCAATTCTGTTCGACATCGTGTTCTTGGGGTTTTGTATCACTTCTTTCACACTCACTTCCCAGGAAATCCTGTTGCGGTATGGTGTTTTCTTTTTCGGTGGTGCTTTTACCCTCATTCCACTGACAATCATTCTTTGTGAGAATGAGTTTGTCAGTGGTGGTTGGAAAGCATCACGTGCACGGGCTCGAATCAATTGGGCAATGTGTTACAAAGCTGTTGAAGTGTGGAAATCTGAACGAGAGGTTTTTGAAGATTATCTTCGAGAGCTTGCTGCGACAAAGCATGCAAATAGTGGTGTGTCTTCCCTCCAGTCAAAAAAGCTTGCAGCAGAATCCCACAAACAATTCTTGCAATTGTTTGAGGATGGTAAGCTGACTGGACTTTTAGATCACAAAGCTAAGCATGCTCAGTTCTTTCCGAAATCGGAACGTCAATCCAAGGTGATGGGTCAACCCCATGCTTATTATCAGCAAGAGTCCGGTCTACTCGATTTGAGTCGAGACCGTGATGACACTTCGCTTGTTGAAGATCCAGATTGCCTGGTCTCAAACTCGATGGGTCCTAACCGAAGCAGTGAAAGTGCTGTTCGGCACGCGACTAAGTAGAAGAACGACCTGAAAACAAAAAGCCCTGCGCACATAGTGCGCAGGGCTTTTCTTTTTGTTGCTATATATTCCTATTTCTTCACCAGTCCTTCGAGATACTCGAGTACTGCGTCGTTTGTCATCATGTGACTGACGTATTCACGAACACGGTCTTTATCTAATGTCTTGTCGTGATGGAGTACATGTGAAACCTCGTGATCAAGCTTGCTCTCTTCGGGCGCGATTGATTCTTGCTTTGAAATTTCAGTTAAGACAATCTCAATACGAACACGTTCGATTGCTTGTGGTCTCCATTCAGTTCGAACCTCAGCTTCTGTTTTCTTGATACGCTCGAAATATTCTTTTGGAGTTACATTTAACTTAGCAATATCTGCGTATAGTTCTCGAACCATACGATCGAGTTCACTTTCGATAAATACAGTTGGAAGTTCGATAGTAAATTGTCTGTCGATTGCTTCTAGGATTGAAAGACGGCGCTTTTCTTTTCCTTTACGCTCTTTATCCTTCTCAATTGACTCTTTGATCTTATCTTTGAAATCCTGGACTGAAGTAAAGTGACCAAACTTTCCAATGAATGCTTCGTCGATTTTTTCAACATCAAACGTCTCCATGTCAAAGTTCTTGTCACCTGACGCGCCTCGAGCAAGTTCCTTAATTGTGTTTGCAACTTCAGTGTCTGTTGCTGTTGGAGATTCTTCTTCGAGTTTTAAATCTTTGAGAATTTTTTTGTAGTCAGGAAGTTTAATGTCAGGAATGACTGGAACAGTAATTTCAAAACAGATTGGATTATCTTCTGCAATTTTTGTAAGTGTAATCTCAGGTCGGTCGATAGGGAAGATATTGAGTTGTTTTACGATTTCTTCGTATTCATCTTTGAAGAAGATATCCATTGCTTCGGTGATAACAGCAACGTTTGAGATGTGTTGCTTGATCATTGCATCAGGAACATGTCCAGCGCGAAATCCTGGGAGTTCAAAGTTCTTCTTAATATCTTTAAGGGCACGCTCCTTATACGGTGCAATGTGTTTAAAAGGTACCTCCGCAATGAGTTTTACCTCTGAGTTAGGGAGTTTTTCGAGTGTTATGTGTTTTTTGTAATCCATGGTGACAGTCTAATCGGATACGTTAATAATGCAAATGGCCGCAGATGCGGCCGTGTTGCAAGGTGTCAATTTCTATAAATTCTATTGTGTAACTTCTACAGATACAGTAGTTGTTGCGTTTTGTGTTTCTTCTCCAAAGAATGAGTTTCCTAATTTATATAATCCAACAAATAGTGCTCCTAGCAAGATCAAGATGACGATTATTGCTGCAATGACTTTAAGACGCCGTGTTTTAAGTGGTGGTGTAAGTTCTAATGGATCCATGCAAGATAATTATTGTGAAATAAACAGTTTATTTGTCTCTATGATAGCTCCTTTCATTGCTTGGTACGCTGATGAGAGCGCGGTTCGTGCTCGAAGTCGCTTTTCAGTGAAGTTTTTTCCTTTGGACTCAGATAGTTCACGCACTGCTGTTTCAGCTTCAAGTATTGCTAGGTGAAGTTGTTCTTGGGATGTCTGAATTGAATCATCAAGAGTCACTCCGTCTTTCTTTGCAAGTTCAATCGCTGTGTCGAGTCGGGTAGATAGACCAATAAGTGCCTCAAGGAACTGTTGTAGTCGAAGTGTTGTTCGTGTCTCTGTAAAGAGTTCTGGTCGAGTGGAATCAATTGTTCGTGGTTGAGCTCCCAAAATTGAAGTTGCAACTACCGTGCTTGTTCCAGAGCCAAGGGAAACTGATGGAATCGTTAACGCAAGTCCCATAAGGGCTGTGATATATAACTTTGCCATATAGTTAGTATACAACTATCAAGAACTAAACAAAGAGACTATTTAGCGGCGCTAAACTTGTCGCTGTAGAGTTTCATTGCCTTCTCAACTGCTTCGACAGCTGCTTTCTTTTCGTACACACCCTTAATTTCAACTGTCGCTTTTACATCACCTTTAAGTGCCTTGTATGTCTCAAAGAAGTGAATATATTCCTTGATTGTGTGTTTGTTGAGATCAGCTAGATCGTGAATCTCAGCGAAACGTTTGTCATCAACTGGAACACCAATGATCTTGTAGTCTGATTCACCAGCATCAACCATATCAATAACAGCAACTGGGCGAACTTTTACAAGAATGCCTGGCATAAGTGGGTATGTTGAAAGAAGTACAACGTCTAGTGGGTCATGGTCTTCCCAGAGTGTCTGTGGAACAAATCCATAATCAAATGGATACGGTGCAGAAGAATAGTTCGCACGATCAAGTGCAATCAATCCACTTTCTTTGTCAATCTCATATTTATTGTGAGAACCCTTTGGAATTTCAATGATGACATTAAATTCTTCCGGAACTTTTTTTCCAATAGAAACATCGTGCCATAGGTTCATTTTCATGGTGAAAGTGTATTAACTATTATTCTTGGATGCTATTTCCGTGGATGTCTTTCTGTACGCTTTCTCCCGGAGAGAATGTTGGAGCTGCAGCTTCCTTTGTAGTTTCTTTGTCTGCTGAATCAACTACTTCACCACCAACTGAACGAATATCAATTTTCCAACCAGTGAGTTTTGCTGCGAGTCGAACATTTTGTCCGCCGCGTCCAATTGCAAGAGACTGCTGGTCTTCTGAAACATCAACAGTTGCTCCCTTTGTGACTTCATCAAGAGTTACCTCTACAACACGTGCAGGAGAGAGTGCGTCCTCAATGAACTTCTTAGGATCTTCTGACCATTCGATGATGTCGATCTTTTCTCCACCAAGTTCACTCATAACAGTAGATACTCGGACACCACGCTGGCCTACCATTGCTCCTACTGGATCAATGTGTGAATCCTTTGAGTGAACTGCGATCTTTGAACGTGAGCCAGCTTCGCGAGCTACAGCCTTGATTTCAACTGCACCACTTGCAACTTCAGGTGCTTCAGTTTCGAAGAGTTTCTCGAGGAATTGTGGATGTGCGCGTGATAGGCGAAGGAATACTCCACGAGGAGTGTCTTCTACCTTATATAGATATGCGCGGATCTTTTCACCTTGGCGGTATCTTTCACCACGGATTTGTTCTTCAAATGGCATAACACCAAGTGCACGTCCCATTTCAATGAACATTTGTCCTCGATCGATACGTTGAACAAGACCAGAGACAATTTCTCCTTCTTTCTTTCCATATTCACCAAATACAGTCACCTTTTCAGCCTCGCGGATTTTCTGGATGATGACTTGCTTTGCGGTTTGAGATGCGATGCGACCAAAATCGTCTTGGTGCTCAAGAGGGAAGATGATCTCGTCACCTTCTTTTGCGTCCTTCTTGATACGCTGTGCATCAGCGATGAGCATGTTCTGCTCTGGGTTCCATACAGTGAAACCTTCAGGGAGTTCTTCGTTTGCTCGAGGGTCGTCTTCGTAGATGACGTGTTCTGGCGCAACAACTACCTTTACTTGCATGAATTCCACCTTTCCTGAGTTCATATCAAACTGCGCTCGGACGAGTTGTCCTCGCTTTCCGAACTCCTTTCGGTATGCAGTAGCCAAAGCAGACTCGATAGCTTCGAGGATCTTCTCCTTGGGGATTCCACGCTCTTCCTTAAGTTGGTCGAGCACAGAGTGGATGGTTTTTAGGTCAAACATATGTGGTTTGTTGATTTTTGATAAAAAAATAATCCGCCGCGAGGCGAATAACATATATAGTATTACTCATCTGGGGAGATTTGTCAAACTATCTATTTTATTGCGTAACTATGTGGTTGTGGATAACTTTAGGAGTATGTGGTTGACCTCCTAGACAGGAGGGGTTATATTAAGTGAGTAAGAGTTCTTTCAAAGAGGAAATCAGAGTGTCGAAGAAGCTTGCTTCTAAGACCACACCGATAACCGACCGCGAGAGAACTCTGACAGTTCCTTTTCCCAAAAAAATAGCTCACTTCACCGAACTAAAAGTCCTGGCTTAGCCGGACAGACACTAGGTGGTGGGTTTTTTTGTTTATCAAAATTTCCTTGATTCTGGCCCTCTACATGGGCTTTTTTCATACTTTTAACTTTGTGCGCTAGTATTCTCTACATAATGAATGTAATTGAGGCATATATTGACGGCTCGTGCCGAGGAAACCCAGGCCCAGGGGGCTATGGTGCTGTGTTTATCATAAAAAGCGAGGTTCATGGCCATATAAATCCCAAAATCCATGAAATTGGGGGTCACAAGGAGCATACAACTAACAACCAGATGGAACTTCAGGCAGTTATTGCTGCAATAAAGGAGGTAAGTGGCTTTTTAGAGGCTGATTCTGGCCATATTTTAGAACTTAAGTCAGATTCTGCGTACGTTGTGAAGGGAATGACTGAGTGGATCGCTGGGTGGAAGAGAAAGGGTTGGGTAACTGCAGGGAAGTCACCAGTGCTTAATAGAGAGCTTTGGGAGCAAATTGATGCATTAATGGAGCAGTATGGCCGTCAAATCAAGATTTCTAAGGTGGCAGGACACGCTGGAGTGTTACATAACGAGCGGGCAGATGAGATTGCTACTGCGTTTGCTGATAAGGAGGATATTGGGTTGAGTAGAGCAAGTACTCTTTTTTAAGGTAATTAATCTTGTAATTTTTGTAAAATTTATAATGACGGGTAAAGATGCTGAGATAATTAATAGATATAGAAAATACGTTAGTAACCTAAATGAGCGTTTTATTTTGTTCTGCTATTCGTTCTGGCTTTTTGAAGCAATAGAAGAAAAAAGGGCACCAAATGTAGTAGGAGAAGGAGAGTCTGATTTAAATGTAAGGGCTTTTAATAATTACAAACCCTTTTTTACAATGAGTAGACACTCATTGAACTATTACTTTCTTAGCGAGTTAGCGAAATTATTTGATAGAGACTCGCAATCACTAAGTTTTAAAAAGATTATAAATTTTTGCAATGCAAATCGTAAAGTTCTTAATGTATTATGTCCGAGCACATCCTTAATAGAGTTAGAAATTAAAAAGATACAACCCGATATCGATGTTTTAATTGGCTATAGAGACAAGTATTTGGCCCACGATGATCTTAAAAAGAAAGATTTCGATATTAATAGAGATGGTGTCTTAAAAGTAATTTCCTCTTCGGAGAAATTTTTTAAAACACTTGGTTGTACAACAGATTACCTAGAAATAAAAGAGGAATCACAAAACAGTTTATATAAACTAACTGAGTTAATGAGGTCATCAATTTAGTTATTTTTGAATTAATTTATTAAAATTTGAATCGAGAAATTGCATAATTAAAATGTGTATCGATTTTTAGGTTGGTATATCCTCTACGCACTTTCGTTTGGGTGGTGTGCGGGAATTATTCTCCATGCAAGTGAAATCCATCTAATAAATATTTGGTGGATCATTTGTTTGCTATTGATTGCAGCAACTTTCCACGTAAAAAGTACGATACTAGTAACTGTTACATTGGTTGCGGGATATAGCCATGCATATCTATACCATCACATCGTTTTTGATCCGGACGAGCATGACGCTCGTGCGTATGTGTTTGATACTCAGAGAGAATATACGAAGTGTTCGTGGTGTTATTGTTTCAAAACCTTTAATCTCAGGGGTGTCGCATGAGTTTCATGTTGAAGAAAAGGGAACTCAAAGAAAAATGGTTGTACGGATGGGAGTTAAGAAATGCGATTGTGATCCAGAGTATGGAGATATTGTAGAAGTAAAGGGAACGGCAAACTATGGTGCAGAAAAGTATTTTAAGAAAGGGATATTTATCGAACTTCGTGCGCAAACATATAAAGAAGTAGGAGTAGAGAAGGGTTTCTGGGTACGGCTAGTGCGAACACTCTATAGAATGCGAGTGGAAATAGTAGAGAGGGTAGATACGTTATATACAGAGCCAAGAAGTAACCTATTGTCAGGGCTAATCATTGAGGGCGGCGCGAGTATGCCGGCTGACTTAAAGAAGCAATTTAGTATCGCCGGTCTTTCTCACATTGTTGCACTTTCAGGATTTAATGTGGCAATTGTCATCGAAGCGGTGTTCTTTGTACTTGCCATGGCGAAGCGTAAAACAAGAATATTTGTAGGGATGGGATTCATTGTTGTATTCGGTATCATGACTGGTCTTTCTTCTCCGATTATCCGCGCCTCAATCATGTCGGTCATTAAAGTGGTGGGGCAGTTACTGTATAAGCGATATCATGCACTCCGTGCTCTCATTGTTTCTGGAATGGTAATGGTGTGGTGGAATCCACTATATTTAACTGAAGATATTTCTTTTCAACTAAGTATTGCAGCAACACTTGGGTTGATCGCAGGGAATGAAATTATTTCTTCATGGTTAGAAAAATTACCCCACTGGATGTACATCGGTCAGGGAAGGATAGGTGAAACATTATCAACAACGCTTTCAGCGCAGATATTTGTTACACCGCTCATTGCTGCATACATGGGAACGTTTTCAGTTATCGCTCCACTATCAAATACGTTGGTGTTACCTGCGGTTCCATTTGCTATGTTGTTTGGATTTATTTCAATATGTATCTCATACATCCCTGGAATAGGGATGATCATGTCAGGGCTAGTGATCTTTTTTGCTGATTTGTTACTTCGATATTTACTCCTTGTTGCAAAGTTCACCTCTTTATTACCATTTGCCTCAATACGAATACAGCTATCGCTTAGTATTGCGATAGCTGTAATGTGTCTAACTGGAGTATTTGTTATATATCTCCACGAACGAAGACGACGTTCTATGAGCTGAGTGCCATGCTGGTTGAGCTTGCTTCTGTAAACCATACTTCTGCAGGAGTCCAGTTAGTGTTTTCTAGAAATGCATCAACGTACTTCTTTTTCTCTGATGGAGCATAGTCGAGCATGTATGAGTGCTCCCACATGTCGATTCCAAAGATGAATTGAGCACTATTAAGTTGTCCCAAGTGCTGTTCGTCGATCCATGCGTTAACTAACTGCTTGCTGTCTTTGTCATAGTAGAGGATTGCCCAACCGATTCCACGAGTCATGGCAACTGTTTTGAAACGTGCAAGCCATGCATCGTATGATCCCCATTGTGTTTCGATTGCCTTTCTAAGAGCAGAACTGTCTCCAAGAGCTTTTGGTCCGTTTTCAAGGAGTTTGAAATAGTACTCGTGGTTCTTAATACCGTTGAATTCAAATCCAAATCGTCGCTGCATTTCAGAGACTGCATATGCAAGCTTCTCATCTGTGCCTAATTCAGCAATCTTTTCAAGTATGAGATTAGCGTGCTTAACGTATCCAGCGTAGAGCTTGAGGTGTTCATCGACTGTTTTCTTTGAAATACCGTTAAGGTCTGGGATGGCGAACTTCTGTTCGGTGAACATAGTTATGTATTTAGGTGAGTAATATACCTATTGTACAGAATATATAACAAAAAATCCCCATTTATGGGGATTTTTGTTTAGAGTATCTAGAAACTAGATGAGCCCTGCTTTCTTGAGTGTTGCGAATGGTCCGTTCTTCTGGACTGTCTTGATTCCTCGAGCTGAGAGAGTTACTCGTACTGACTTATTAAGTTCAGGAATAAAAATCTTCTTTGTCTGAAGGTTTGCGTACTTTCGCTTTGCGCCAATAGGGTTAAATTGGGTAGCACGGGTACGGTTTGAGTAGCCTCCAACCATGAGAGAGCTCTTTTTTGTGACTGCGCATACTTTTGCCATAGTGAAGAGCATCCTACCATCTGGGAAGATCTTTGGCAATCCTTTTTGGTCGTTTATGCATATATAATAGTATCCATACATATATAGAGTATGGAACTAGAAGCCACAACAATCATATTTTACGTAGCAATATTGGTTTTTTCAGTCATTTTGCACGAATTAGCCCACGGATACGCTGCACTATGGAGGGGAGATCCAACAGCGAAGTATGCTGGACGCTTAACCCTTAACCCAGCAAGTCACCTTGATCCAATTGGGTCCTTTGTCGTACCTCTCATTGGGTACGTGCTCGGAGGCTTCATAATCGGTTGGGCAAAGCCTGTTCCATATAACCCATACAACTTACGTAAACCACGATTAGACGAGTTCTTGATCGCTGTAGCGGGTCCTGTGACCAATTTAGTCATCGCCATTGTCTCAACAGTACTTTTGGCACTTGTGGTTCAGGTAGAAGCGTCTCTGGGCGGTTTTGTAAAGCCAATGGCTGAATTTTTGCTCATCTCACTTTCACTAAACATTTCTCTTGCAGTGTTCAACCTCATTCCAATTCCACCACTTGATGGATCAAAAATCCTTTTCTCTATTCTCCCACCAGCGGTCTCGTATAAAGTGAGGGGAGTCTTGGAGCAGTATGGATTCATGCTTGTTCTTATCCTCATCTTCTTGTTTTCATCAGTTATTGGGCTAGTTGCCTCGACACTAATTCGTTTTCTCCTTTCGTTTGTTGCATAAAGAAACACCGGCAGGGTATGCCGGTGTTTTTTGTATTGTTGTCATCTTCCCAACTTGACCTTTCTTGGATGTCGTTTGCCGCATTCGCATGTGTCACGTGCCGCCCGGGTGATCATTGAAGTGATCTTGTTGGTCGCGCGTAACTGAAATGGAATGAAGCAACGGTTTGGATCGATCTTCCTTCTGTACATGTGCTCTCCGTGTTGAGGAAAGGTACCAGGAAAAAGAGTACTGGAATTGTGCGGAGAGTGCAATAGAAGGAAGGGGGTTGCTATATAGAACAATTGTTCTATACTGGGTACATGCCCAAGAAAAAGCCATTATCACTGATCTCTGCTTCACAGAAAATCACTGACTTTTTTCAGAAGTCAGGACGGATGCCAGGAGTTACCGACATCATGAAAATATTTAAATATAAATCTCGAAACTCTGCCTTCTATCTTTTAGAAAAATTAATTGATGCTCGACTTATGTCAAAAGACAAGCAAGGCAGATTGCTTGTCCCTGACAATGAGGTGAAAACATTACTCGATCAACTACCACTTATTTCTGGAATGATTCCAGCTGGATTTGCTGCGCCAATCGAAGGTGAACTTTCAGACATGTTATCGATCAGTGATTACTTAATTCGTAATCGAGAAGCAAGTTACATTCTTCGTGTGAAAGGGGATTCAATGCGTGACGCGGGAATTGAAGAAGGTGACATGGTTGTGTTTGAACGGACACCTGATGCCAAGCCGGGTGACATTGTTGTAGCACTAACCGATGATGGATACACGTTGAAATATTTACGAAAAGAAGCAGCGTCAAAACAATATCCGAAGAGTAGATATTTTCTTGAACCAGCAAATTCAGACTATCCAAAAATATATCCCAAAGAGGGACAGGTGGTTGGTGTTGTTGTTTCCACCTTTAGAAAATATAAATGATTCGGTATGAAGAAAAAATAAAATATAAATAAAATATTTATGAACAATCCGCTTTCCATTCGATCGTTCCCAAAAGCGATTGTTCATTTCGATGGCGACGCATTCTTTGCGTCAGTTGAACAAGCGCGTAATTGGAAGTTGCGTGGAAAGCCGGTTGCAACTGGTGGAGAAAGAAACATCATTGCATCAATGAGTTATGAAGCGAAGCGTCGTGGAGTTACACGTGCCATGACCATAAAGGACGCAAAAGCAGTCTGTCCTGATTTGGTGATGCTTCGATCGGATTATGAATTGTACTCACTATACGCACGTCGTATGTATACGATTGTCCGTAGATTCACTTCGGCAGTTGAGGAGTATAGTATCGACGAATGTTTTGCTGACATCACTGGTCTTCGCGCGTACCACCACATGTCGTATGAAAAGATTACTGCACTCATTAAGGACACACTCGAGCAGGAGTTAAACGTGACCTTTGGAGCTGGGCTTGGACCAAATAAATCAATTGCAAAGATTGCCTCTAAATGGCAAAAGCCAGCAGGTCTAACGGTCATACCAGGAAGAAAGATTCATGAGTATCTAGGACAAATTCCAATTGGAAAAATTTGGGGTATTGGTTTCTCAACTGCAGAAATGTTACGTAAGAGAGGAGTACAAACGGCACTAGACTTCGCACTTAAAAGTGAAGCGTGGCTCGATGAATACCGCATTGCAAAACCATATAAAGAGATCTGGCACGAGTTTCACGGAAGGTTTGCCAAAGAAATCAATGCAGACCCTCATAGTGACATTGCCTCGGTAGTTGTTTCACGGACATTTACACCACCGTCAAAAGACCGCAGTTTCATTCTGTCGGAGCTCTCAAAAAACATTGAGGGTGCTTGTCATAAATTAAGGTTTCATGGGATGCGTTCAGACTCTATGTTGTTCAAATTGAAGACTCAAAACTTCACATATGTTTCACATAGTGTTTCACTCGCTGTTCCAACCTCTACACCTGGGGATTTTATCAATCTCATGCAGAGAGTATTCGATAAAATTTTTGATCCTGGAGCTGAATATCGTGCTTCAGGTGTGTCGTTTCACCACCTCTCTCCTGAAGATGGGTCACAACTTTCGCTGTTCGACAGTGATTCAGAGGAACATATGAAGTCGCGTGAATCAGTGTTTACCACAATTGACACCATTAATCACAAACTTGGAACTCAAGCAATTTATCTTGCATCAAGTGCGAAGTCGTTAGAGTTTCGGAAAAGTAGAAAGGAAAGCGGACAACCTCGAATGCTCGAACTTCCATTTTTAGGGAACACTATATGAGACGCCAGTACGGTTGACCGTACTGAGATTAAAGACATGTCTTTTTGTAATTGAAAAAGTGAAGTAAGTGTAATACGATGCATGAGTCCTTAATGAGGTAAGGATTACATGCCAATGTAGCTCAAATGGTAGAGCACCCCCATGGTAATTGATTTGCCCTTACATGTAGTAATGCATGTTCGAATCCCGAATAACGGTTAAAGACCAAACTACAGGTTGAGACCGTAGCGTTACAAACGCTCGAACGACTGACAAGGGAATCATAAAATTTTTGTGGTTAAGATACAGTCTAGCCCTCATCAATAGTAGGAAATAAAAATGAGGTAGTAGTGAAGGGGGAGGTAGCCGGTTCAATCCCGGCCATTGGCTCACGCGATTGAAAAAGTTTTTTCGCGAGATTTGTTTTCAAGCCAAATTAGTTCAGTGGTAGAACATTACTTTCGTAAAGTAGGAACATGGGTTCGATTCCCATATTTGGCTCCTGATATTCTATATATATGAACCCAGACAACGAAAAAAAAGAAGTAACAGCAAACTCAGCTATTGGTGCAATCGATATTCGCATACAAGAAATTGAGGCGCTAATGCAAAGCGCTGACTTTTGGCAAGACAAAGAAAAAGCACAGACGGCAGTTCGAGAACTCCAAGA
Source organism: Candidatus Paceibacterota bacterium (assembly GCA_035438625.1). Classification (NCBI taxonomy): domain Bacteria; kingdom Bacillati; phylum Minisyncoccota; species Minisyncoccota bacterium. Next base: position 71,267 of record DAORIS010000003.1, on the reverse strand, counting down.
ACTAAAAGCAAAAAAAGAAGGACATGGAGTATTTGATCGAGGTGGCGCGGTTGTGAATATTTTTTCTGGAGCGGGAGGTGATGATGCAGAAGATTTTTCTGCAATGTTATTTGATATGTATAGAAAGTATGCGAGCAACATGGGTTGGTCAGCGTCACTTATTCATGAACACGCAAATGATCACGGAGGATATAGAAATGTCACATTTGAACTTGATGGAAAAAATGTCTACGGAACTTTAAAAGGAGAGTCAGGTGTACATCGCTTGGTTCGCGTCTCACCATTTAATTCTAAAGACCAACGACATACATCGTTTTCAATGGTTGAAGTATTACCAAAATTTGAAAAGGTAACTGACTTTACAGTTCCTGAAAGTGAAATCAGAATTGAACTTTCAAAAGCAGGTGGTCCCGGTGGACAAAATGTAAACAAACGAGAAACAGCAGTTCGTGCAATTCACATTCCAACAAATATTGCAGTGCATGTAACATCGGAACGGTCACAAGCGCAGAACAAAGAAAAAGCATTACAGTTCTTGCGAGGAAAATTATATAAACGAGCTGAGGAAGAACGTATTGCAAAAGAGCGTGGTCTCTCGATTAGTAAAACAACAGATATCGAATGGGGAAACCAAATTCGATCGTATGTTCTTCATCCATACAAGATGGTAAAAGATCATCGAACTGATGTTGAGGTGCACGATCCAGAAAAAGTATTCAATGGAGATCTTGAAAAGTTTATAGAAGCAGAGAAGAATTTGGGAATATAAAAACACCTGGCGAAAAGTTTGGAGCTTCGCCAGGTGTCGGTGTCGTCTTCAGGAACCAGAAACCAATCTCATAATCAAACAGAACCTCCTTTCGTAAGTTTACTGTATCTTTCGATAAGAATACATCTGCTTAAAAAAAGTGCAAATTTGAGAAACAAAAAACCCAACGTAGCGTGCCGATAAAAAACTACGTTGGGTTTACCAAGTGATATTCCATGACTATGGTGCTTAATCCGCGGCACTGTAACTAATGCGATGTGCACCTCCCAGTAAAAGAGATTGTTCAAAACGAGCCTACTCTATATATAGTACGCTTGGCTAAAAAATGACAATGTCTATTGTTTATAGCTCTAAAAATCTGTGGGTATTGCATCTCTCTTAAATCGTGTACAATAGTCGAAGCGATGATTTATTTTGACCGTGTTTCTAAAGTATATGGGACTGATTCTGTAGCGCTTGATAATGTAACTTTTACTGTCGAGCCTAAAGAATTCGTAACTATCGTAGGTCACTCAGGCGCCGGCAAGACGACCATGCTTAAAATGGTCCTTGCAGAGGATAAGCCAACATCAGGTGGGGTGTTTTTCCACTCAAGTAACATCCACTCTCTTAAAAAGAAGGAAATTAACCTCCTTAGACGTAAAATTGGTACCGTTTTCCAGGATTTTAGGCTTCTCCCAAAGAAAACAGCCTTTGAAAACATTGCATTTGCCATGGAAGTGGCAGGAAGGAGTGACAGCGAGATTGCAGGAGACGTCCCACACGTCCTTGAACTCGTTGGTTTGAGCCATAAATCAGGTAGTTTCCCTCATGAACTCTCAGGAGGAGAAAAACAGCGTGTTGCCATTGCCCGAGCTATTGTTAACCAGCCTGATTTGATCATTGCTGATGAGCCAACTGGTAACCTCGACCCAATCAGTACGTATGAAATTGTGCAGATCTTGAGGAAAATCAACGAACTCGATACGACAGTAGTACTTACAACCCACAACAAGGGTGTAGTTGATGCGGTTGGAGGCAGAGTTATTACTATGGAGCGTGGAAGAATTGTCCGCGATGATAGAGAAGGAAGGTACGTACTGTAAAATAGCAATATTATGTGGACAAACATTAAAAGAATCTTACGAAGCGGTTTTATCCAATTTTGGAGGAGTAGCTTCGTGTCTATCTCATCTATTTTTGTAATGGTAATTACACTTGCTGTAATTACTTCAAGTATTTTTGTAAATGCTATCCTCGAGCGAACGCTCTCTGAGATCCGTGGGCAGGTTGATGTAAATGTATATTTTGCTCCACAAGCTGAAGAGGCAAGTGTATTTGATATTAGAGAAGAATTAGAGAGTCTTCCTGAAGTTGCTGAGGTTACCTATGTCTCTCGAGACCAGGCACTTGCAGATTTTCGCCTCCGACATCAAAACGACAGCACAATCATTCAGTCACTTGAAGAAATCGGTGATAACCCACTCGGCGCAATCCTTAATGTGCGAGCTGTACAGCCTGATCAGTATGAATCTATTGCAGCGTACCTTAATGACAACGGCACACTAACAAACGAAGGGCTTCCAATCATTGAGCGAGTAAGTTATGAGGATAGCAAGACTGCAATTGATCGTTTGTCTCGCATTATCGATGCGGCTGAGCAATTCGGTGTAGGAATCTTGGCAGTACTCGTGACACTTTCTATCATCATCACGTTTAACACGATCCGTTTGGCAATCTATATTTCACGAGAGGAAATTTCAGTAATGCGTCTCGTTGGGGCAAGTAACAAGTACATCCGTGGTCCGTTTGTTGTTACTGGTGTCATCTGTGGAGTTGTGGCTTCTGCAATTACCCTCGTACTGTTTTATCCAATCGCATACTGGATAGGTGGCCAAACAGCAGGATTCTTCTCAGGGTTTAACATCTTTGAATACTATATTTCTCGTTTCGGCTTTATTTTCATAGTGGTGCTCACATCAGCAATCTGCATGGGTGCAATATCAAGTTGGCTCGCAGTACGTAAATATCTCAGATAGCCATGACTAGTTCTCTTCTCCAGACCATTCAGATAACAAACAAGAGAACATGAAAAAAACGCCCCGCAAGATTTCGCACGATCATCGATACGTATTTGTTTTTGGTGGAGTAATGTCAGGTGTAGGAAAGGGAATTGCAACAGCATCCCTTGGGTTATTGTTCCAAGCTCGTGGATACAAGGTTCGACCAATCAAAATTGATCCATACCTGAATGTTGACGCGGGAACTATGAATCCCACAGAGCACGGGGAAGTGTTTGTCCTTGATTCTGGCCTTGAGACTGACCAAGACATGGGAAATTACGAGCGATTCCTCAATCGTGATTTATCTTCCGAAGACTATATGACCAGTGGAATGGTGTATAAGCATGTCATTGATAAAGAGCGTAATTTGGGGTTCAACGGAAAGACTGTAGAAGCAATTCCACACATCCGTGATGAGATCATGAGTCGTATCGAGTATCATCCTGAAAACAGAGCTTCAAATGGATTTGATATCACACTCGTTGAAGTTGGAGGCACGGTAGGTGACTATCAGAACTCATTATTTATTGAAGCGGCACGTGTTATGCGTTTGAAATATCCACGCAATGTTCAGTTTGTACTCGTGAGCTACTTACCAGTACCAGGATCAATTGGTGAGATGAAGACTCGTCCAACACAGCATGCAGTACGACAACTTAACTCATACGGAATTCAGCCTGACGTAGTCATTGCTCGTGCCGCTATTCCACTTGATGATCGTCGCAAGGAAAAGATCGCAGTCTCGTCAAACGTACCTGTTGAAGCAGTGATCTCAGCGCCAGACATTAAAAGTATCTATGATGTACCGGCTAACTTTGAAAAAGACGGACTTGCGGAGTTGTTGATTGATAATTTGGGACTAAAGCGAAAGCCAAAAGAAAGAACTACAGGACTTCAACCATGGAAGACATTTGTACGTAACCTTTCGCACCCAAAGAAGGATTTAAACATTGGAGTGATTGGTAAATATTTTGATACAGGAGATTTTGTACTTTCAGACTCATACGTATCAGTCATTGAAGCGGTGAGGTTCTCTGCTGCAGCACTTGGGGTTCGCGCAAACTTGATTTGGATAAACAGTAAACGGTTTGAAACAGGGGAGATGAAGCCAGAAGAACTTTCACGGTTCGACGGAATCGTTGTTCCAGGTGGATTTGGAAAAAGCGGTATCGAAGGAAAGATTATTGCTATTAAATATGCACGAGAGAATAAAATTCCATACCTCGGACTTTGTTACGGCATGCAGCTAATGGTCATTGAGTATGCAAGGCACGTTGCGGGTATGAAGGATGCCAATACTACAGAGATTGATCCAAAATCACCATTTCCAGTTATCGATATTTTGCCTGAGCAGAAGATTAACCTCGAACAAAAGCGATATGGTGGTTCAATGCGACTTGGAGCGTTTGAAGCAAAGATCATTGAAGGTACTCAGGCACACCATGCATATAAAAAGGATACTGTACTCGAGCGCCACAGGCACAGATATGAGGTGAACCCAGAGTTTATTGCCCAAATTGAGGCTGCAGGACTAGTGTTTTCAGGAAAATCACCTAATGGAGTGCTTATGGAAGTTGCTGAGTTACCTAAAAAGGTGCATCCTTTCTTTGTTGGATCACAGTTCCACCCAGAATTTAAAGCACGACCACTCTCACCACACCCTCTCTTTAGTGCATTTCTCAAAGCAGCACTTGAAGGGAAAAAATAGGGCAAAATATAGCCATTTTATATAAAGTAGGTAGGTTGAAATGTAAAGATGCTTGACAAAAACTGTAGTTGTGCTACACTATACACAGATTGACTGAAGGCAAGCGATGTTCGCAAGCCTTGAACGGGTAGTGTTTCATGAAAGGAGACTTATGTCTCGCAACATCCGTGACGGTCCCTGTCGTTCCAACAATTCTCAAAATTCGATTAACAACGCGATCGGCGCCGCCCGCGCGTCCTGATCTGCCATCGCCGGCACCAAGCACAGCTGGAAGGAGCTCGCATGTACAATATGCACCGGAACCTTCACTACGGTTAGCTTCGGCTAACTAAAGTCACGCCCTCTTCGAAAGAAGGGGGTGATTTTTTGTTTGGGGTTATACACATAGGTATAAAAACCCCTTGCAGAGCATGATTTAATTACTACATCGGTTTGTAGTATTAGTAATTTAATTAATTAATGAAAAAAATCTTTGCTTGGGCGCTTGCGCTGCTTGCGCTTCCGCTTATTTCTTTTGCTCAAGTGCCAAGTACTTGTAGCTTTACAACACCTCTTGCACTTGGAAGCAGAGGAGAAGAAGTTGTGCGAATGCAGAATGTTTTAATTGCAAAAGGACTTCTTGCGTCTGATAGTAACACTGGATATTACGGTCTAATGACCATGGCGGCAATCAAGCAACTCCAGCTATCAAATAACCTTGAGGGGGTGGGTGCGGTTGGTCCACTTACACGACAGTTGATCATTAAGCTTTGTGAAGCTCCAACAGTTATACCTACAACTCCTACAACACCAACGACTCCAACAACGCCAGTTACAACAACTCCTAAGGCGCCAAAGACAACAAAAACTACAACCACACAACCTCCATACACAACAGTTGTAGCACCTGATGCTGACATACAAACAAAAGTTGCAGCCTTTGATTATTCTGAAGATGCAACACGTAGAACAATCAATAAAAAAATTGCATCACACGGAGATGATTTTGTACCACTAAACCCTCGAGGCACAGACGATACTGCACTTTTTGAGGTAGCAGAAGCACTGGAATATGCTGATGAATATAATGTTGGTATTACAGAAGACGGTGCACCACTTGCTGCACAAGCATGTACAAACGAAGCGCTTCGAGCAGACTTTAATAATGACCAGAAGGTAGATCTCACAGATCTCTTGTTGCTCGGACAAGGATATAACCAACCATTCCCAAGTGAGTATGGAGGTGGTGATTTAGGTGGTGACGACATAATGGGATTTGATGAATTACTTGCAATTGCTCAAGATTACGGAAAATCAATTTGTCAGCTATCTGTTCCTGGAACATTTAAGTTGTATGACACCTTGGGTGGGTTCATTGGTAAGCCAGTTCCAGCACTACCTGTAATGGAAGCTGCAACGGTTGGATGGTATGGATTCTTCTTTGCAGGAAATTATCCAAACTACGATACTCGAAGAGGAGATAAGACCGCGACACAAAACTACGCTCGAACTATTACTACAAAGAAACTAGTTATCGACATTGAACTTAACAGTTGGCACCACGATACAAATGTTCCTGGTGTAACTACACAAAAGGTACAAGAAACGGTTGATAAGTTTATTGAAATTATTGATTGGATTAAGGAGGTACGTCCTGACCTTGAAGTTGGTGTCTACTCAATTCTTCCTGTAAGTGACTACTGGAGAACTCATGACTACGAGCTTGGACTTGATGCAATGAACCGGTTGAATGCAGGTGAGACTTATACTGATTTCCTTGCGTGGGCACGAAGTGGAGTTGCAAAACCATCAAACCCAAACAACTGGGGAGAGCAGTGGGTAATTGACCCTAATGCTCGTTGGACAAAGGAGTATATTAAGTGGCAAGCAAACAATGACTTGATGCGCCCACTTGCTGCAAAGGTGGATTTCATTGCTCCGCAACTATATACACCGGCACCAGGACAAGATGGATTAGAAGGATGGAAGCGAATGGCAAAGCACAATATTGCTGAAGCAAAGCGATATGGAAAACCAGTGTATACATTTATTTGGCCTCGATACTTCTATAGACCAAACGCATTTATTCCAAAGAGTTATTTTCGACAGCAGCTTGATTTGATCAAACAGGAAGGTGCAAATGGTGTAATGATCTGGGATGATGGAGCAGGAACAGTTACCTGGTCAAGTCCTGCGTGGACTGAAGCAGTTCGAGAGTTTGCACGAGACAATAACATTGGAGACACTAACTCAGCATCAGCATATGCAGCAGCAGAGAGGGCAGAGGTTCTTCCAATGCTACGAGTGTACGCTGCAATAGTTGCAATCTTGATCTTCTACATCCTTACTCGCGCTCTATATTGGCAAACACGATGTAAGTGTAAGAAGGAGACTCCCTCACAGCCGATTATCTAGCAAGAAATACTAGCTATAAAAAACCCGCAAAGTGCGGGTTTTTTGTTATACTATTTGCTCACAACAGTGCTTCTTGTTACTGTTACAGATATTGGGGGATCGTCTAACGGTAGGACAGAGGCCTTTGAAGCCTTTAATCGGGGTTCGATTCCCTGTCCCCCAGCAAATTTAGGTAATTGAGGTTGATGATTTAAGTCTTAGGCTCGGTGTCAGAATGAGTATAATGAAATCTATGAAAGAGCATTTTGCAGGAATGCATACCTTAACCAGTCTAGGGTACAACTCATTTTTTGAAACAAGGATACAAGAGATCAACTCTGAAGGTACTTTTCCCGCACGAGTAATTTCTGAAAACAAGGGTGTGTACAATGTAAAAAATATACACGGAGAGTTTTTGGCGAAAGTTACAGGGAAACGCATGTTCGAAGCCCAAGGTAGGGAAGACTACCCAGCAGTTGGTGATTGGGTTTTGATCACTGAGTTAGACAGTGAACAGGCAATTATCGAACATATTGTACCTAGGCAAACGATAATAAAAAGAAGGTTTGGTGACAAAAACAAATCTGGAGAAAATAACGACATTCAGATCATTGCAACAAATATCGATGTTGCGTTTGTTATTGAATCTGTTGATCGAGATTACAGTCTTAATCGTTTCGAGAGATATTTTGCAATTCTTGAAGATGGCGGTGTACAAGGAGCGATTATTTTAAACAAAATAGACCTTCTGTCAGATGAAGAGAGGGAGAACAAGTTTAAAGAGCTTAAGGACAGATTTCCTCACATAGATATTATTATGACGAGCACGGTTAATGATAATGGTCTTCAGGAATTAAAGAGTTACATAAAGGACGGTAGAACATATTGCTTTTTGGGATCGTCAGGTGTTGGTAAGTCATCGCTAATTAATAAGTTGATTGGTGAAGATGTGATTAGAACCAGTGACGTTAGTGCTTCATCAAAAAGAGGTAAACACACGACAACAAGAAGACAGATGTATTTTTTAAATAGTGGTGGAATTGTAGTAGATAACCCAGGAATTCGTGAGGTTGGCCTTATTGATACAGTTGAGGGTGTTGATGCGTTCTTTGAAGAGATCGCTCTTTTGGGGAAGGAATGTAAGTACGTAGATTGCACGCATACACATGAACCAGGCTGTGCGGTTACGCACGCAATTGAATCTGGAAAGATTGACAGGGAGAAATATGAAAATTACATTACCCTAAAAAAAGAAGCAGCGTATGGTGGTATGAGTGATAGTCAAAAAAGACAGAAAAATAAAGACTTTGGAAAGTTTATTAAAAAGGCAAAAGAAGAATTAAAGGATTTTGGGTACGACAACTATCAGTAGGCTGTATTACTACCGTTAGTAGTACGTAAATTATGAATAAACTTATCGCTGGTATTCAGAAATAAGTTGCTGTAATTCCTATTCGGTTTACTTCATCAATATAATTGTTATAAATCATATATGAATACATTCGTAGCAAAAAAGATTGGAGAAGTGTTGGCATTTGCGCGAGTAGGTAAAGACACATCAAAAAAAGGAGAGAAAGGATTTGTAGAAGTACTTGGAGAAGAATGCCATAAGGACACAATTAAACAGTTTGGAGAGTTAGAGAAAAGGATTGTTGCGATTTCTGAAGAGCACGGTGTAACATCTGTTGTTGAAGAAAAGGCCAAGAAGACGACGGAAAAAGTAACGGCAATGCGAGATGTGTATGTTGGAGATAAGTGGGATGATGCAGGTGAGTTACTCGAGTGGAGTGGATTTTATGTAGGAGCAGCAATTGTTCATTGGAAATTAGTACACGGAGCTGCAAAAGCACTTACATTTGAAGATCTAGAGCGACTTTCAAAACAATCAATTGATTTTTATACATCCATGCTTGATTCAGTTGGGAAGATGTTAGAGAAGATCGGGGGTGAAGGTGCGAAATCGAAGTAATGCAAGTTGCAGTCGGTATATATTACGCAACATATTATTTGCTTACTTTCAATATTTAATGTATAATCCCCCTCTACGTTCTTTACAAGGGGCTCTCAAATTTGAAAGGAGAGATTGCACCAGAAACGCTTACTGAGCCTTTGTGTGGCAATGTTTGTCGCATACTCTAGTAAGCAAGTGAATTTGTTTCCCAACACTCACAACTTAGTTCTAAGTTGTGGCGGAGAAATTTCCATGCGTAAGATTTTCAAATCTGCCGTTCTCGTTGCTGCTCTTCTCGTTTCTTCGAATGTCAACGCTGCTCCAGCTGGCTGGGACGCGTTTGTCATTCGTAACGCCAATTCAGGCGGCACTCCACCCACAATTGTCGAAAACTATGGCGGTGATCCAAACGCTGTCCAGGTGATCGAGAATCTTGTCGGTCAGAAGGCTGCCTTGGGTACTAATTTGATCAGTGGTTCGACCATTGGTCAGATTGATACGTTGAGCATTGTACGAAACGACGATTACTCCCGCTTTACAGCGGGCAGCGGTCCGAATGTCGCGCCGTACATGAACTTCTGGGTGAAAGATCTACTCGGCAACTACGCCGTGCTCGCCAACGAGCCGTCGAATCCCGAGTGGGCAGGTCCGCAAAAGTGGAATACCACTGGAGCGAACTTGGCTTCGAAGACCGTTAAGGTTTTCGAAAAACACCCATTGTTCGTAATGCCTCCTGGCATTACACTCGGCGCAGGCGGCCTCACGAATGGTACGTTTGCCGATTTCGCAGGATATACGATCGAAGCACCAAGTGCTGTATACCTGGCTGCAGGTAATGGTACGGGCTCGGGTGCTCCTGATGAGCTCGGCACGAACCTGGCGTATGGGTTCAATTGGGTCCTTGGTGACACCGGCGGGAATTACCTGTCAGACACCAATGGTTTCATTCTTTCGAATCCAGTCGCTTCGGTTGTTCCGGAGCCAGCTACGCTATCCTTGATCGGTAGCGCAAGTTTGCTCCTGACTCGCCGTCGTCGCGCGGCCTGATCCTCGACATCGCTGAAAAGTATTAACCCTTTACTTCCGCGTCTTCCCAGAGACGCGGATTTTTTTTACCCTAAAATCCAGCTGTATAATCAGCGTATGGAAATACAACGGGGAGGGATCTATCAACATTTTAAAGACTTTACTGCAAAGAATGACAAAAAGTATGAAGTCATTGGCATTGCTAATCATTCAGAACACGAAGGCGAGCAATTAGTCATATACCGTGCCTTTTATGGAGAAAAGAAGTTGTGGGTACGACCAGTAGAAATGTTTCTGCAAGAAGTTGATAGGCCAGAATTAGGGTACAAGGGCCCAAGATTTGTGTTGGCTTCATGATATTTGACGAAGCTTGCTGGTTGCGGTACATATAGTGGGGTTGTACGAGATACACAAACACTTTTTTGAAAGGAAGGGTTAGATGAAGAATATCTATTGGACTTCGGTAGAAGAGGAGGCAGTAGAGAGTGCAAAGAGCATGAATGAACTTGCCGACATCGCACTCGGAGTTCTGGAAAGTATGGCGGCGCAGAAAAAGCCGATTGTTGAAATATGTGGCGCCATGTCGACTGGTGGTTTTGAAAACGACATAAAGCAGAACATGGCTTTGTTTGAGGCCATGATCGATGCGGCAACCGAGAAAGGTCACATCGTCTTTAATCAACTGGTTTTTCAAAGGGCAATGGATAGGTTTCGGCCGGATCCTTCGGTAAAACACTATGCCTGGGAAATTCTGGATGTGTTTTATGGAAAGGTTTTTGCCTCTGGCTACATTGGTCAACTTTTTTTCTCACCAAACTGGTTTACTTCAGTGGGTGCCTCGTGGGAACTTTTGGAATCGTTTAAGTTGCGTATGAATCGAGGGGATTATCCAATCAACTGGCTTCCCGATCCGTGGCAGCAAAAACTTTTTCCTTTTCAAGCAAATCGATTTCATTCGGTCATTCTGCCAACTGAAGCAGAATTGCGCGAGTACTGCAATTCAAAGCTTAAAGAAGCTGCATGATTTTCGGCCGTGTACAGGTATCCTGTACACGGCCTTTAGTTTTATGTTTTTATATTTTGATGGTAAGGTAGCTATTCATGGCAAAAGACGAGGGAGTATTACGGTTCGAAGAGGTGTCGTACGAGTACGGTATAAACAAGCCCATCTTAGATGAGGTTAGTTTTTCGTTGCGTCGAGGATCGAAGACTACAATCATGGGACAAAACGGTGCCGGAAAGAGTACAACCTTCCAACTAATGGCTGGAATACTTAAGCCTGACAAAGGCGCAATCCATCGTGCGCAACGTGCAACCATTGCAACATCGAGACAAGTCATTCCTCGCGATGAGCTCGATTTAACGGTCCGAGACTTCTTTGCAAAAGCACTTGAATCAAATGGTCGTGGCAAGGTGTATGACATTGATCCTCGAATAGACGAGGTCTTGGAAGTGGTTAACCTCCACGCTCCACACGATCGAATTGTACGAACGTTTTCAGGAGGACAGCAGGCGAGAATGCTTTTGGCTTCTGCGCTCATCCAAGATCCAGACATTTTGCTTCTCGATGAGCCGACAAACAACCTCGACAAGGCTGGAGTAGAACACTTAACTGCATTCCTTCGAGCATATACAAAGACAGTAGTAGTTATTTCCCACGATGCAGAATTCCTAAACTCGTTTACTGACGGAATTTTATATCTCGATATCTACACAAGAAAAGTGGAGCAGTACGTTGGTAATTATCACGACCTTCAGGAAGAAATCTTGGCTCGAATTGAGAAAGAGAATCGTAAGAACGCACAACTGGCAAAGCAGATCCAGGAAAACAAAGACAAAGCTAACTTCTTCGCAAACAAGGGAGGTCAGATGCGTCTCGTTGCACGTCGTATGAGAGACAAAGCTGAAGAACTTGAGGAAGAGATGGTGGATGTGCGAAAGGAAGACAAGACAATACGACAATTCAGGATTCCATTTCAAGGAGACACGATTGGTGAAATTTTGACCATCTCTTCATTTACAACAATGAACCCAAAAACTCACCAGCCAGTGGTTCGAAAGGCAAGTATTGCCTTGAAACGTAACAAACACCTCCTTCTTTCAGGACCAAACGGTATTGGAAAAACTACCCTCCTCGAGTCAATTGCAAATGGAACAGCAGAAGGTGCAAAGATCCAACCTGGAATCCGAGTAGGATACTACCGCCAGGACTTTTCTACGCTTAATTTCGAAGACACGGTGTACCAATCTCTCATGAGTATTATGGAAAAGCAGATCGAACAAGACATGCGCGCAACAGCTGCTGCGTTTCTCATCACTGGTGAAATGGTCCACACAAAAATTGGTAGTCTCTCAGAAGGGCAGAAGGGACTGGTTGCGTTTGCACGTTTGGTTCTTCAAAAACCAGGACTTCTCATTCTAGATGAGCCTACAAACCACATTAACTTCAGACATTTACCTGTCATTGCAAAAGCGCTCTCAGACTACGAAGGTGCAATGGTACTTGTCAGTCACGTACCAGAATTCGTTGCTCAAATCAGAATCGACGAGACGCTTGACCTCACGAAGTAGCTGATAGAATGCAGGGATGGAACCAACACTCCCTGAAGAAGTGGTAATCGTACAAAAAGGTGCAAGGTATGTAGTAATACTTTCTATCGTACCCCTACTTATAATTGCCGCAGGAGTAATTTCGGTGTGGGTCCGTCTTTCTCCAGAAAAAACACCATTTATACAAAAGCCCACTGAGACCAAGTCTCAATTTGTAGAGCCAACTGATTCAACCCCAGAATTTTTTGAAGGAAATTTTACATACAGCCTCCAGCCAGTGCTGGGGTGGGAGAGAATTGATGTTTCCACTGTGCAGTTACCACAAGCTGTAACTAAAGCGTACTTTGGTTTTAGAAGAAGTGATGGAGTGTGCTCGATAATCTACGCTGGGGTAGATATGGATATGTTTCAATCAGAGTATCAACAGGTTTCTTTTGGAAATCGAATTGTTACAACTGAACATCAGTTTGATCCATCGTGGTATGCGCCAAAAAATTCTCTGCCGGCTGGATTTGCTTTTAGCGGAGAAATACGAAGGGTTCTTCCTGGTGAAATACTTCCCGCATACTATCCGCTTGAAGTTTTAACTCAATCAAATAACTTACATCACTTTGTGTTATTTAATGAAAGCGGTAACTCTATCGGAGATTCAATGTGCGCAGATACTTTTTATGAATTTATCCAGTCAGTTGTCACAAGTTACACTCAAGCAACGCTTACACCCGAATCAGATGGCTTAGTGTATTTTGGTATCAAGCCACGGTTAAGTGGAAATAGAGAAATGCATATTATGTTTACAGAATCCGGACAGGTATTTCCAAAAGAAATTATGCCGACCGCACTCGGGTTTGATCCTTCTCCAGCAGTATATCGAGGGAAGTTATATGTAGCTGACAAGTACACGCTCTCAGAAGTGGATCTTTTGAAGAAAACAACCACCTCAATACCAAACCTAAATATCAAAGAGGGTGAAGTTATTAATGACTTTTATTTCCACGACGGATCCTTGTTTGCACTCGTCGGAAAGAGTTGCACTGAGTACAGATCTAATTGTTCAAATAGATTGATTGAAAAGAAGTTAGATTCCACAACCCCAGTCATTACACTCGCCACTGATCTATCAGCAAGAGATATTGTTGGATACGACACAGAGGCAAGAAAGTTATATATGGTCTATGTAGATGGGGACGCAGGAGTGGTATGGGGAGAAGAATATGCATATAGCGTTAACGCTGGGGTTATTGAAAAGGGAAGGAATCTAAACGCAGACCCTGGTTTTCCAGAAGAACAAGGGATAGCAGCTGGTGCATTAAATCGTTTTCCACAGCAGCATAAAAAAGGAAGTGTTTTCGAAGTTAAGGATGGAGTACTTGTTGGTGTTAAATATGTAGAAGCTAGCTTTGCATTCCCTGTACGCCTCGTCGTAGATTGACAAGACACTGTTTATAGTCTATACTAATAGTAAGCAAATCTCATTAGTTTTTGTTTCTGGCCCTTTGAAGACCATTTATGGCTCAACAGGCGCATATATCAGCCGGAAATATGAGGGCACTACGCTCCATTAGAAAACTCCGAGGCTCGCTGATATAAGCATGCTTTCGGTCTCATAACCGTAAGCTAACAAACAATAGAAATATATGATTAGAAATTCATACGGACCTCGGTCCGGCGGTTCGTCATTCACTGGCGGATCCCGTTCCCATGGCCCAGCCCGGCCAAGCTCTACACGTCCAAGTGGTAGTCGCTTTGGTGGCACACCTCGACCAGGAGGATTTAGTAGGCCAGCAGGCAGTCGTTTCGGTGGCCGACGCCCTCAAAAGCGTGGTGGTAACTTCCGTGACCAACACATCGATGTCTCACGATTTATTAACAAAGCAATCATCACTGAAGAGGTAGATGTGTTCAAGCCAGAACACCAGTTCGCGGACTTTAGAATCGACGAACACCTCAAGTCAAACATCATTGGAAAAGGATACGTCCTTCCAACACCGATTCAAGACCGTGCAATTCCGCATGTATTGAATGGTGAAGATGTTGTTGGTATTGCAAACACAGGAACAGGAAAGACAGCAGCTTTCCTCATTCCTCTTATCGACAAGGTACTTAAGGATCCAAAACAAATGGTTCTTATCATGGTCCCTACTCGTGAACTTGCTATCCAAATTGATGACGAGCTTCGCGCCTTCACACCAAAAATGAGTCTATACTCAGTATGTTGTGTTGGAGGAGCTCCAATTGGAAAGCAGATTGCGCTTCTTCGCCGAGTCCACAATTTCGTCATTGGAACACCAGGACGACTTAAGGATCTTGTTGAACGTCGCATGATTGAACTTCCTGAATTTAATACAGTAGTCCTCGACGAGGCTGACCGTATGCTTGATATGGGATTCATTGCAGACATGAAATGGATGATGTCTCGTATGCCAGCGGAGCGTCACACACTCTTCTTCTCAGCGACTATGTCACGAGATATTGAAGTGTTGATTAAGGATTTCCTCAAGAATCCAGTAAGTATTTCAGTTAAAACAGGGGATACTGCTAAGTCAGTTGACCAGGACGTTATCCGCGTACCAAGTGGAAAAACAAAGATTGATGTACTAGGTGATCTTCTTAAAAAGCCTGAGTTTAGCCGAGTACTTGTATTCGGACGAACAAAACACGGTGTTGAGAAGCTCGGAAATATTCTTCTTGAACGAGGAATCAAGGCGGAATCTATCCACGGAGACAAAAACCATGGACGACGCCAGCGAGCACTTACTATGTTTAAGGAAGGACGTGTACAAGTCCTTGTTGCAACCGACGTTGCAGCACGAGGAATTGATGTAAGTAACGTTTCACACGTTATCAACTTCGATATCCCAGCTACATACGAAGACTATGTTCACCGAATTGGCCGAACTGGCCGTGGAGGAAAGAAAGGACAGGCACTTACATTCATTGAGTAAACCATAAGAGTAGTTGAATACTCTCAATATTGGAGTACGATTAATCAGGGGAGCCGCATTTAATAGGTAACCTGAACATTATGCTTACAACAATTGCAGTCGTATTGATCATTCTTTGGTTACTTGGAGTAGTGGGAACATATTCAATCGGATGGTTCATCCATGTGCTACTCGTAGCTGCAGTTATTCTTTTCCTTGTTCGAATCATTCAGGGAAAGAATCCTGTTCAATAAACAATCTTTATAGATACAAAAAAGACCCAACGATGGGTCTTTTTTGTATTGTGAACTAGCGTTCACGTTCCATATATACTATGATTACCCAATGGAACCTCTGGCATCAAAAATTCGTCCTCGTACCATTGAGGAGTTTGTTGGCCAAGAACATGTTATTGGTGGAGGTAAGCTACTTCGCATTGCTATTGAAAAGAAACACCTGTTCTCATTTATCCTCTGGGGTCCACCTGGGGTTGGAAAGACAACACTTGCTCGGATGTATGCGAGAAGTTTAAATGCCGAACTACATGAGCTTTCTGCGGTATCTGCAGGGAAGGATGACATTCGAAAAATAGTAGATGCTCCGAAAGGTCTCTATGACCAGCCGAAAGTATTATTTTTAGATGAGATTCATCGATTCAACAAAAGCCAACAAGATTTTTTGCTTCCACATGTTGAGTCAGGTGCACTTACGCTCATTGGTGCAACAACTGAGAACCCAAGTTTTGAAGTAATTCCGGCGTTACTGTCTCGTTGCAGAATATTTATTCTCAATGAACTCAAACCAGATGAAATGAAACAGATCATTAAACGATCTGGAATTGATATTGATGATGCGGCAATTGATTGGTTAGTACGTTTTGCAGATGGAGATGCACGACAGGCACTTTCATCACTTGAGGCAGCCACAAGTTTATATACAACCGTTACTGTTGAAACATTAAAAGAAGCACTGCAATCAAAAACGTTACGGTACGACAAGAAAGGGGAGGGACACTACAATACAATTTCTGCATTCATAAAAAGTCTCCGTGCGAGCCAACCAGACGCCGCGCTATATTATCTCGCTCGCATGATTAAATCTGGCGAAGACCCAAAATTCATCGCACGACGCATGGTGATCTTTGCAAGTGAAGATATCGGCCTTGCCCAACCAACAGCACTTGTGGTGGCAAATGCAGTCTTCAGGGCAGTAGAGACAGTGGGTATGCCTGAAGCAGCAATCAGTTTAGGGCACGGTGCAGCATATTTGGCTGAATGCAAGAAAGATAGGCGTGCATACGATGGAATTATGGCTGCACTTGAAGATGCAGAGAAGTTTGGCAATCTTCCAATTCCTCTTAAGGTTAGAAATGCTCCTACAAAACTTATGAAAGATATTGGTTATGGAAAAGAATATGAGATGTATGACACTGATAGTTATCTTCCTGAAGAACTAAAAGGAAAGAAATACTTGCAATCATAGAAATATAAGTCCATGATTGGAAAAGAGGCGATTATTAACATAAACCCAATATTTGTATGGCCAAAATTACAGATTTTTCAAAAGCATTTGAAGCAAAGATACAAGCGCTCTACGATATTGAACACCAAGTCGTAAAAGCACTTCCAAAAATGGTTAAAGGAGCGACTAACCCAATGTTAAAGAAGTCGTTTGAATTACACCTAGGAGAAACAAAAGATCACATTGTTCGTCTCGAGAAGATATTTAAGATATTAGGTGCAAAACCAAAGAAACTCGCGTGTGAAGGAATTCGAGGAATTATCGCAGATGGGGAATGGGTGATGAAAGAAGTAGATGCTCCAGAAGTTGTGCAAGACGCAATGCTTGCAGGCGCTGTACGATATGTTGAACACTATGAAATGGCAGGATATATGGCAGCAATTGATGAAGCAAAATCACTCGGTCTCCCAGATGTACTTACACTTCTCATGCAGACACATGACGAAGAGAAGGCGGCCGACAAAGAACTTGCGTCAACTGCAAAGATGCTTATGAGACAAGGGTAAATAGATACACAAAACTTGTCAGATAAAAACAAAACCAGTAGCAGTTGCTACTGGTTTTGTTTTTTAAGTCAATTATTTTTTGATAATACGAACCTTTGAAACCTTTTTCAATAACCAGTTATCGTCACCATGTATTTGTGCGTGTCGATCAACGTTCTCAGGAGTGTCAGAGTAGATACCTGTTGTTGATTCAAGCGCGGTATTAGTTTTCTTTCCGAAGAAGTAATGCTCTCTTCGAAGTGGATATGCCCATTGCACACCGTAACCAATCCAACCTGTGTCGTGAATAAAGTGGGCGAGGGATACGACTATAAATAGAATGCCATATGTAGGATCAAGAGAAAAGAGGGTCACGATGATTGCTCCGATTGGTATATATACCAATGGATAGTGAAGTATTCGTCTGTGGCAATGACTCATGCGATCAATCTCGTTATATGAGTGGTAGATAAGGAAATCAATATCAGGAAGAAGGGAGAAGAGGAGGGCGGCACCAACGTACGGGTAATAAAATTCACCAGTTGTAATGAAGCCAGTGAGGGTGCCGATGATGAATCCTAGTAGAAGATCAATAAACATAGAAAAATAGAAAAGCGTATAATCCACCCATGGAACCAATTTTTATAGGTTTAGGGATAGTGTTATTCATCATTCTTATCAGTATCCGTCAAATTAATCAATACGAACGGGGTCTACGGTTTACGCTTGGAAAATTTACCGCAACGCTTGAACCTGGTTGGAGATTGGTAATCCCAGTTTTTCAGTCATACCAAAAAGTGGATATGCGACTCAAGGCAACTGATGTTCCTGACCAAAACGCCATTACACGTGACAACGTATCTGTCAGTGTTAATGCTGTCATCTACTACCGTGTATCAAGTGCAGAACGTGCCATCCTTGAAGTGCAAGATTTCGTGTACGCAATATCACAGTACGCACAGACAACTATGCGAAACATTGTCGGAGAGGTGACACTCGATGAACTTCTTGCAAACCGAGACAAAATAGCAGAACGTATTAAAGAAATTGTGGATAAAGAGACTGACGCGTGGGGACTTAAAGTGCAAAACGTGGAGTTGAAGGATATTTCACTTCCACAGGATATGGAGCGGACAATTGCCAAGCAAGCAGAGGCAGAACGAGAGAAAAGGGCAGTAATTATCACGTCAGAAGGAGAGTTGGCGGCTGCAAAAAACATGGCGGACGCTGCACGAATGCTTTCTGAAGTTCCCGGAGCCCTCCATCTTCGAACACTTCAAGCTATCAATGACATTTCCTCTGACCAGTCAAATACCGTTGTCTTTACGCTTCCTTTGGAGATTGTAAAAGCATTTGAAGGATACAACCGAAAAGAGGGTGGACAAGGGTAGGTTGCATTGACAGAATCCTCAACTAGCGTATAGTAAAGGTACGTAAGGAATCTATTCGTGCGCGGTCATTGTATAGCCTCCTCGATGTTTCTTACGGTTATACAAGTAAAGTAAAAATAAATGGTAAAGAAATTGTATGTCGGTGGTCTTCCATATTCCACTACAGAAGATCAGCTCAATGAGGCATTCTCAAAGGCTGGATCAGTCGTATCAGCAGCGATCATCATGGACAAAATGACAGGACGATCAAAGGGATTCGGCTTCGTAGAAATGGCAGATGATGCTGCAGCACAAGCAGCGATCGACATGTACGACAGTAAGGATTTCGATGGACGACGTCTCACAGTAAATGAGGCACGCCCAAAGGAAGACCGACCTCGTCGTGAATTCCGGGACTTCCGGTAACATCGAGTCAAAAGGCCGCTTCGCAAGAAGCGGTTTTTTGTTGCTCTTTTTATTTCCATATAACAGTAGTAAGGTATAGAGAGGTATATCAATACCTACCGTTATTAGATAAATGTATATATATGGAATCAAACTCAAATAGCACACTCAATACGGTACTTATAATCTTGCTTGTACTCGTAGCGCTTATCCTAGGAGGCTGGGGATACCGGGCATACTTTGCAGGAGAAGCAGTTCAACAAGAAAACAATGATCCTGGATTAAACATCGATGTAGACATTCCAACAAATGGTGACAATGGAGGAAATACAGGAAGTGAAGGAAATACTCAATAACTATTAACGTAAACAGATATGTTGTCATCGATACTTCACTGGACCGTTTCTGCTTTATTCATTGTGCTTTTGGCGTACTTAATTCCAGGTGTTGATTCAACACTTACCGGAGCATTCCTTGCAGCACTAGTGATTGGACTTATAAATGTGTTTATTAGGCCAGTCATTTCTGTGCTCACACTACCAGTAAACATCATCACACTTGGTATTTTTTCCCTCATCGTCAACGCACTCTTGATTATGATTGCAGCAGAAATTGTTCCGGGGTTCTCAGTCAGTGGGTTTTGGGCAGCGTTCTTCTTTGCAATCATTCTTGCGGTCATTACTTCAATCTTTGGAGTGGGGAAGAATGGTCCCCTGAAGCAATAGATTGTCAGTTGTAATAGTGTAGAAAAATATGGAAACAAACAACAAAAATAAGATATGGACCGCTGTGGTCATTGTTTCCTTACTAATTTTTGCTGGTGGTGTATACGCATACTACAGCTCAGTAATTAGTGAAAAAGAAACAGGTGGTGTCGCGGCGCGTAACAGTAGCGGCATACAGGAAACACGACAATTTGCTGCTGCGCAGTATATTCGTGCAAACATTGCAACACTCTCGCCTGAGCCAGCGGTCATGGGTGGAACACTACAAGTTACCAACGTTGATTTCACAAGCGACCATGAAGGTGTGGCAACATATGAAGACGGACACAATTTATTTGTTGGACGTTTCACATATGAGGTTATTGACGATGGAGCGGTGACTATCAATTCATTTGATGTCGACTCTAATTTCGATGCCAAAGGCTAAATTTGTACTATCGATCCTGATTTCGGGTATAGCGGTATTCACAGCAGTACTGGTATATCCGCAAAAAATCGACGAATCATCGTCGATTTTTTCGCGTATGCACTATGATCAAGAATTAGCAGAAAGAAAAAAGAGTAAAGATATACGCTCGACAACAACTATCGCTTTTTTTGGAGACATGATGCTCGATCGGTATTTGCGACTTCGTATTGAAGAGTCTGATGCGTCATACCCGTTTGTCGGTCTCCGGGATATTTTAAATAAAGCGCAATACAGACCTGATCATGTTGTTGTTAACGGGGAAGGACCGTTTAGCGGAGATCGGTCTGTAACACGAGGGCTCGCTGGCAGCCCGCTTCAGTTCACCTTTGATCCGGCGTGGCTTAAGGGAGTAAAAGACGCAGGCATCGGATATGTTGGTCAGGCAAATAACCACATGCTCGATTTTGGAATGGATGGATACGAAACATCAATGAAAAATATTACTGATGCTGGCCTTATCCCTTTTGGTGGACCAAACAACGACGGACCAGTTGCGCATATTCCAGTTGGAAATGCCACTGCAACACTGATTGCGTTTAATCAATTTTCACCAAACCTTTCACTTGAGGATTCTGTCGAGAGACTGATTATTGATATCCAAGCAGCAGAAGCACGTGGCGAGTTTGTGATTGTGTTTCCGCACTGGGGAGAAGAGTATGTTCGCTATCCAACAACATTCCAGCGCTCAGCAGCAGAGAGATTTATTCTTGCAGGTGCGGATATGATTATCGGCGCACACCCACACGTCGTACAAATTTCCGAAGTGATACACGGAGTGCCTGTATATTATTCACTCGGCAATTTTATTTTCGATCAGGCGTTCATGCAGGAGGTTCGAGAAGGGATGATGTTATCAATTACACTCGCATCAGACGAGAAGAAAAATATTTTTATTACTGAGATTGGAGAAATTTCTTTTGATATTCGTAAAGGACAAGCACTTCCGAGAAATTAAGTTATGCACAGTTTTTGAAAAAAAATATTGTGCACAATGTTTTAGTGCCGTACAATTTTTGTATAGGTCGAACTATAAACAATCACTCAATCATTTTTATGGCAAAGAAGAAGGCAGTTAAGAAGACAAAGAAGACAAAGAAAGTTGCAAAGAAGAAGACAGCAAAGAGAAGGAAATAGTTTTCAAAGAAACCGCGAGCACACGCTCGCGGTTTTTTTATTTTTTAATTCGTGTAGACTTGGCGTATGAAAAGAAAACGGGGGATAGTGCCAATTGTTTTCTTTACCGTCTTCATGGATATTTTGGGTTTTGGTTTGGTCATCCCAGTTATCCCACAATTGATCGCAAACCCACATGCTGCGCTGTATATCTTCTCCTCGAGTGCTTCGCTTAAGGTGGGTCTTACACTCTTGGGAATCCTGATTGCGGTGTACCCCTTGGGGCAATTCTTTGCCTCTCCTATACTGGGGCAGCTATCTGATCAGTACGGAAGGAAACGACTACTTGCTATCTGCATCTTCGGTGCGTCCCTTGCGTACATTGTGTTTACTGCAGGAGTCCTTGTCGAGAGTGTTACGCTCATGATACTTGCTCGTTTAGTAGGTGGATTGTTTGGTGGAAACATCACCATTGCACAGACAATACTTGCTGATACTACAGAGGCGAAAGAGCGCACAACTGCTTTCGGTGTAATTGGTGCAGCGTATGGGCTTGGGTTTATTCTCGGCCCATTTATCGGAGGAATATTATCTGACTCAAATATTTATAGTTCATTTGGACCAGCAGTTCCATTTATGCTCGCTGCATTGTTATCTTTTGTTAATTCACTGTTTGTTATCTTTATTCTTCCAGAAACTCTTAAAGAAAAATCTCGTACAGTGTTGCGATGGGGAAAAGCATTTTCACATATTGCTGAAGCGTTTAGAGATATACAGCTACGAAAATTATTTATTGCAAATCTATTATTTTTTTCTGGATTCACATTCTTTACATCGTTTATTAGTGCATTCCTTGGAAACAAACTAGGAATTGAAAACGCATCAACGATTGGAAGTTTCTTTGCTTTTGCAGGAATTTGTTTAGTGCTTGCACAAGTACTCATCATTAGATTTCTTAGTCGAAAGTATCACGAGCGAACTATTTTAAGAGTTGCACTACCAACTGCAGGAATATTATTAATCTTTTTTATAGTTCCAAAGTCACTGACTGGAATCTACGCACTCGTTCCACTCTTTGCAGTATTTATTGGTCTTGTACAAGCAAATATGAATTCATTGATTAGCAAAGTAGCACCAGGCGGGGAAGAGGGACGGATTATGGGAATCAATACCAGTGTCATTGCACTTGGCCAGATGTTTCCACCAGCTATTGCCGGGGTCTTGGCAGCAGGAACAATACTTAGTGCACCGATTATTTTAGGTGGAACACTCGTACTGTTGAGTTCGGTGTTTTTCTGGAGAAAATAAAACCCCGTGGATGTCCGGGGTTGTAACTAGTTTGTTATAGCAATCTGGTTGCTGGAGTAACGTGAGAAAAGAATCTAGTTCCAGGGAGAAACTCTTCTGAGTCATGTTCACAATCTTGTGAAGTGATTGTCCACCACCGATTACCTTTCACAACCTTTACCATGCGCATAGTGCCTGTACGGTTGTTCACAAAGAAGAGATTGCCCTTTGGATGCATTGATAGTGTTTCTCTGTGTTGAGTGACAAGGGTATGTATGAGGTGTAGTGAGGTGAGGATGTCTGAGTCTGCATAGTAACGGAGCAAGATTCCGGAAAGTGTAAGGGTGACATTTTGCGTACAGGCCCAAACTGGTACAACCGGTCTGTTTATTTTTGACCAGTCACCTTGTGCGTAATCAGCCAGAAAACTTTTTCCACACTTAAACTGTCCATTGAGATAACATTTGCCAAACACGAGCGTTTCAGGCAAGGAGATTATTCCAACACGGTTAACACTTATGTCAGTCATGTTGCACACAGTTAAGGTGCGATCCATCAGGGCTCCTTTTGTAAGAACGGTTGGTGTATTCCTAGCACACCTCACTCTATCAATCAAAAAAGCACCGTAGGTGCTTTTTTGTTACAAATGTTCGTTTGTATTCGTTTTCACAATATGCGCTTTGGCATATTCCATGGTGCCACCAACTTTTTTGCCTGGATTAAAGATGTTTTTTGGGTCGAAGATGTTCTTTGTCTTCACAAATAGGTCGTACATCTCAGGTCCGAACATGTCTTTCACAAATGGAGTGCGGATAATACCGTCGTTGTGTTCTCCTGCCATTGATCCTCCGTATTCAAATACGAGTGCAAATACGCGTCGTGCAAGTTCAATGATCTTGTCAGCTGCATCAGCTGCCTCCATGTCTACAAGTGGAATCAAATGGAAGTTTCCGTTACCAACGTGCCCTGCGAGTGTGTATGTCATCTTATAGTCAGCAAGAATAGCTTGGAGTCGTGGAAGGAAGGATGGAAGGTCTTCAGGACGGACAATGATGTCGTCGATAAATGGAGCAGTACGTTCTTTTTCACCACTGTGACTCTTCAAGAGTGCGAAGCTTGAGCGACGGATTTTCCAGTAATGTGACTGGTCTTCTTCGGATTCAATAATATGTGCCTCGATACCACGATCTTCAAGTGCTTCTTTTGCGTCAGCGGCAATTTGCTCGGCAAACGCACGGTTGTTGCTGCAGAACTCTGCAATCAAGGTGATGACTGTAGCTTTATCAGTTACAACTTTTGCAGCTGACTCAGGCATATAGGTCTCAGCAAGTGCGAATGTGTGTTCGTCGAATGATTCAAAACATTCAGGTTTGTATGCAAGAACGGTATTAATAACTGCAGGAAGGGGAGCGAGCGTACGAAGTTCCATGACAAGGAGTGTCTTGTACTTTTTTTGCTCAACTAACGAGAGGGTACTTTTGGTGAAGAGTCCAAGTGTTCCTTGTGATCCGCAAATTAATTGTGCAAGGTTGAACTTGTCTTTGTTCCACATGTTCCAGAGGAGGTATCCAGAAGAGTTCTTTGATACTCGTGGGCGCTTTGCGCGGATAAGATCATAATTTTGTGCAACGAGGTCAACTACTTTTCGATAAATTTCTCCTTCGAACGTATCAAGTCCCATTTTCTCTTCGAGTTCGTGTTGAGCGAGTGCTTTGAATGTGTATGTATTTCCATCAGCAAGTACTACATCGAGAGACTCAAGATATTTACTCGTGTCACCGTATGTAAGTGTTCGTTCACCTGATGAGTTGTTGGCAATCATTCCTCCAATGGTGCAGAGGTTTTTTGATGCAGTGTATGAAGGAAGAATGAGGTTGTGCTCGAGTGTCTTCGTTTCCATGTCTCGATAGAACGCACCAGGCTCAACTTCAATTGTCTTATCAGTTACTTCACCAAGGTGTGACATGTACCGTGTAACGTCCATAACGATAGACTCACTGAGTGATCCACCTGACATACATGTTCCAGCTGCACGGGCGGTAATTGAAAGCTCAGGCATTGATTCCTTGTGGTCGGAAACGTATGCAACCAGTTTCTGGATGTCTTCAGTGTTCTTTGGATAAACTACAAGTGCTGGCTTTACCTTGAAAATACTTGCATCAGTCTCATAGGCGAGAAGAGACTTCGATTCTGTAGTCACATCTCCCTCGAGTTTTTCTTTGAGGGCTTTTTCTACAGCTTCATAATCCATATAGGAATGTAATTATACCTCTTTACTTAGAGAATTTTTTGACGTCAGCGAGGATCTCGTCGGCGTGTAATGCGGGGTCAACCTTTGGGTATGCTTTTAAGACACATCCATCAGGACCAATTAAGTATGAAATTCGTTTTGTGCCGATTCCTTTTGCACCATACTCAGCGATTGTTGAGCGGTCACGATCAGAAAGGAGAGTGAAAGGAAGCTTGTATTTTTCCTGGAAAATTTTGTGGCTCTCTGGAGCGTCAGAGCTGATACCAACTACTTGTACGCCAGCTTTCTTGTAATCAGCCCATGCGTCACGAATAGAGCAGGCTTCTTTGGTACAACCAGGAGTGTCATCCTTTGGGTAGAAATAGATGAGGGTAATTGAACCGATGTAGTCCGAAAGGGATTTACAATCACCGTCTTGATCTACGAGTGAAAATGCAGGAGCCAGGTCGCCAACTTTTAACATGTATAGGGGTGGGGGTTATGGGTAAGCGCATGCAGTATACCATAAATTTTGCCAATTGACCCGTTTTTAGTTGGAGGGGCTCTTTTTATTTTCCCAAAGGAATTGAAGCAATAAACTCAGAACCTTTTCCACCTTGTGTGCGGACGGTAAGTTTTCCTTTGAAATCTTTTTCAATAATTTCTTTGGCTTGTGAAAGGCCAATACCAGTTCCTGAGCGTCCATGTTCTCTGTGCTCAGAAGTATTTTTTGTGGTGAAGAAGTGGGTGAAGATATTTGGAAGTTTGTCTGCTGGAATTCCAGTACCAGTATCTTTTACTGAAATAGTTAATGTTCCATCAACCACTGAAGATAGAATGGTGACTTCTTCTCCTTCTATAATTTTATTTTTTGTAATTTTTTCTTCCACTGCGTCACATGCATTTGAAAGAAGGTTCATGATCACTTGGTTAAACCTCGCAGGGGAGCCGATAAGAGAAAGCTCGGGACTATGGGCGTGTACGAATGATAGGGAGTAATTCTCTTTACGAGCACGGAATTGGAAGATTCCCATTAATTGGTCGATTTCTTTTGCTACCACAAACGGTTTTTCTTCTTTCTCAAGCTTTAATACGCTTTTTGTTTGCTCAATAAGTTTTCCTAATTGTATTGAGGCACCAAGGGCTGTTTTAATATGTGCGAGTTCTACTTGTCGAGCAGGGTCAACATTCGATGGTTTTCCAGGATCAGTCTCTCCATCCTTTGATGCTGAAAGTTGGTGGAGAGAGATAGAAAGGGCGGTGAGGGGATTAATGAGATCGTGAAAGAGACCAGCTGACAGCTTTCCAAATTCTACAAACCTATAGAGTACAAATAACTCCTCAGCCTGTTTCTTTCGTAGTTCTTCTGTTCGGGCTATTACGGTTTCTTCAAGTTTTGATTTTTCAGCTAGCAAATCGGTTTCAAATTGGTCTGCGTCTGTGAGGGCGTTTTGGATTTCACGTCGAGCAATAAACGCAAGTACAGCAAAGAAGGCAAGAAATACAAGAAATTCAATACCATCCAGGTGATCCAAATCAACTTTCCAAGACTGGTTCTGTGCGATATGTCCCTCAACTTGTAGATACCAGAGGAATGAGAAGGTTACGAACGTGAGGATTGTAGTTAGGATGGCGTCAGTACGGGAAAGGGTGAGGAAGGAGATAATGATCACCAGGGCAAAGGTTAGCATTGCCATTTCAAGGGTCATTCCCCACGAAACTGCTCCAAATGATGCACCAATGATTAACAGAAGATTGGTTCCTGTGACTGCGACAGAGTCATATTTTTTTATATAAAACCAAAACATAAGAGCGCACCAACCAGACATTAATAGCAATATGTAAATTGATATTCCTTCATATTTATCGCCTTTGAAAATTAAAGATAGTAATGCGCAAATAGTTAAAAAACATACTAAAACTAAAACGCCCAAGATTGTGAATTTTTGTAGTCGACTCCTAACGTTTAATTGCCTAGAGGATTCCATGTTTCCCAAGGTATACCATATACAGTACAAAAAGCAGAGGGTCTAACTCTATTTTGACCCTGTCCAACTTTATGTGGGGTAATCTACAAAGAATCAATCTTGTAACCTCGACCGGGAACATTATGTACAAGTTTCTTCCAATTTTTTGCTTCAATTTTCTTTCTTAGATTTAAAATGTGCGCTTCAATCGTATTTGAAAATGGATCGCTATCAATATTCCAGACATGTTCCATTATCATTCCTCGAGAAACAACCCTGCTCTTATTTCGTAGTAAAAATTCTAATAAGCTAAATTCTTTTTTAGTTAAATAAATATCTTTTTTACCACGTTTAATAGTTTGTCGGGTTGTGTCTACGATTAAATTATCTATAGTAAGTATCTCTTCATACATATCCTTAGGTCTTCTAAGAAGGGCGCGTATTCTTGATCGTAACTCTTGGTATGAGAATGGTTTTGTTATGTAATCATCAGCACCGCAATCAAGTAATTTTGATTTTAAGTCAGGCTCTCCTCTGGCAGATAGGGTTAAGATCGGCATCTTTTTACCCGCCTTACGTATTTCTTCGCATACAGTAACCCCAGGTTTTTTAGGTAAGCCGAGGTCGAGAATCACTAAGTCGTAGTCATTTGTTCTTGCTGTGTAGGATCCAGATTCGCCGTCAGTACACCCATCTACCGCATAAGATTCTGCCTCGAGAGATATCTTAAGTGATTCAAGAAGGGAGGCATCGTCTTCAATAATTAGTAGGCGCATTGTTATAGGAATTAATTACTTTGTATAAATTAAGCGTACCTTTATTATTTTATTCAGCAATAAAAAAACTATTTTGTCTTTATTTTTTATTTATTTGAGGCTGGTCGTTTGATGGCCCCCTTGATTTATCACCCATAATGTATTAAAGTACTCCGACCAATCTATGGCAACAGTAAATCAACTAATAAAGCGACCAAGAAAGAAGACAGGACGCAAGACAAGCGCCATTGCGCTTACTCGTGGTTTTAATACCCTAAATAACCGTCCTGTATTCTTCAATTCACCATTTAAGCGTGGTGTGTGCACAAAAGTTACAACTAAGACTCCTAAAAAGCCTAACTCAGCTATCCGAAAGATCGCCCGAGTACGCCTTTCTAACGGAATGGAAGTTACTGCATATATCCCAGGAGAAGGACATAACCTCCAGGAACACTCAGTAGTTATGCTACGAGGTGGACGTGTAAAGGATATCGGTGTTCGATACACTATCGTCCGTGGAGTACTTGATGCTCAGGGAGTTGAAAAGCGCCGAAAAGTACGCAGCATGTACGGTACTAAGAAGCCAAAGGCTAAATAATCTAATTTTTTAATAATCTCATGCGTAGGCCAATAAAGAGAAAGTATCCAGTTAAGCCAGATCCAATGTTCAATTCGGACAGGATTGCTAAGTTCATTAACTGTGTGATGGTTAACGGAAAGAAGAGCGTTGCTCAGAAAATCGTGTACCAAGCATTTGATGTGATCAAAGAAAAGGCAAAGGTAGAAGATCCTATTGTTGTCTTTGACGAAGCACTCCGAAACGTAGGACCAACTGTTGAAGTTCGTTCACGACGTGTTGGAGGTGCTAACTACCAGGTTCCTCGTGAGGTTGCACAGAACCGAAGAAATGCACTTGCTATTCGTTGGATTATTGAAGCAGCTTCTTCAAAGAAGGGAGCACCTATGCACCAGAAGCTTGCTGATGAACTTATCGCTGCATACAAGAACGAAGGTGAAGCTATCAAGAAGCGTGAAAACACTCACAAGATGGCAGAAGCAAACAAGGCCTTCGCACACTTCGCGTGGTAATCAACTATTTTTAAAGTTTAGTCAAAAGGTCCTGTGTATACAGGACCTTTTGCTTTTTTAGGAGTTAAGAGTAGGGTTATATGGTTTGTTCTTTTTAAGTATAAGTTTGGTTTCTAACAAAGGAGTGTGCGATGACTTTAGGTGTTGCAAAACAATCACTGACCGTGGTTGTGACTGAGGGGTGTGATAATTACGCCAAAGAATTACTTTCTTGGGTGGGAGATAAACACCAGTATCTTTGTCTTGATGGTGACGAATCAATGCCGCTAGAAGCTGTGCATGAGTCTATTCCATCCGAAAACTCATGTGTCTTACTTGTTGTAACGTGGGAACACCTTCATCGAGAAGGTGATTACGCAATTACTTTTGCAGCTACGTACAAGACACAGGTTGCTGTGTTGGTGATTGTTGATGCAGAAATAATTCAGCCAATTCAACGACTACTAAATGCGGCGTGTGAACAGCGTCTACTTTCTGTCGAGCTCACATCTCTCTGTGATGATGAATGGATTCGACGGAACAATCGAGAAGAAATGCTCCATCCTATTTTTACCAGAAAGGCCGCAGACAGAAAGCGTCTGATGGCCCTGGTGAAGAGTCTTGGGTGTGCATAATCGTATGCGTAACACGTGTGAATTACTACATTGGAGGTTGCCGTGAGTCACTTGTATGGCATGTTTCGTTTTCCTAACGGACGGAAAAATGTTTTGCTAGATTCTCTGAAAGCAAAACAGGAAGAGAAACTGAAGAAGATTCCGCAAATTCTCGTCCTGGATAAGGTTCCAGGATGGACAGAAGCTAGGCATCCGTTTATGAGTGAGATGGTACATGTTGTGTTTGTTCCACCAGAACATCTCTACGATGCGTATATCGCTCGAACCATTGGGGACACGCCGACGGTATTGATCGGCCGACTCGATCACTTGTATGACTTGGTTGATAAGTTGCCGAAGGTACTCAATGACGATGTTCCGCTTGCTGTTCTCGGACTTTTTTCTTCGGGCGATCGAATTGTGGATTCAACAAAGTTTTCCAAAATCTTGTACTCCAAGATAGAGGAAATCGCGGTGAGGTCTGTGTACCACAACGCAATTCATATGAATTCTCCGGTGGTTATCGAAGACATTCGGGCTCTCGTGCACGAAGTGATGAATCCTGGTGGTATTTCCTTGCCAGTATCGTGAAGTGAAGTACAATTAGTTAGGTACGTTGTTCGTGCACCCGGTGGTTCTCCTAATCGCCGTGACCAGTTTAGACTGGCACGGCGATTTTTCTTTTGCAAAAAGCCTGTAAATGCGATAGTATCGTGCTACGTTTTGGCATTCTCGACTCTTTGCCACTGATCGGGTCTAAAACTGGTTCGCGCGAGCCCCACACATCGCGATTAAGAATATTTACAAATAACAAAGCCACATAAGTTTTATGCAACGGGATTATCCATTAGAGAGAGTACGTAACTTCGGAATCATCGCACACATCGATGCCGGAAAAACAACGACATCAGAGCGCATCTTGTATTACACAGGTATGAGCCACAAAATCGGAGAGGTGCATGAAGGAGAAGCAACTACCGACTGGATGGAACAGGAAAAAGAGCGTGGTATTACAATCACCGCTGCTGCTATTACTTGTTTCTGGAACCCAACATACATGGGAGCAGATCTTTCTAAGAAGCACCGTTTCAACATCATCGACACTCCAGGGCACGTGGACTTTACCGTGGAAGTGGAGCGATCTTTGAAAGTTCTCGACGGTGGGGTGGTGGTATTTGACGGAGTGGCTGGTGTGGAGCCTCAGTCAGAAACAGTGTGGCGCCAGGCAGACAAATACCATGTCCCTCGTATTTGTTTCATCAACAAGCTCGACCGAACAGGTGGATCGTTTGAACGATCGTACCAATCTATTCTCGCTCGTTTGAACAAGAACGCAGTTCGCATGCAGATTCCAATTGGAGAAGAATCACACTTCGAAGCGGTGATCGACCTTATGACAATGAAGGCCTTCTATTTCGAAGGAGAGAAGGGAGAAAAGATCATCCAAAAGGATATTCCTGCTGAATACCTTGATGATGCAAAGAAGTACCGAGCAGCGCTCGTTGAAAAGGTTGTGGAGTTTGATGATGCAATGATGTCTGCATACCTTGAAGGAAAGGAGCCATCAATTGATGAGATGCGTGTGGTAATTCGAAAGGCAGTTATCGCAAACAAGCTCTTCCCAGTATTTACTGGAAGCGCCCTTAAGAACAAGGGAACACAGCTCATCCTCGACGCTGTTGTTGACTACCTTCCATCACCACTTGATATTCCATCAGTTAAGGGACATGACCCTGTAACAGGCGAAGAAATCACTCGCGGCGCATCAGATACTGAACCATTCTCAGCACTTGCGTTTAAACTCCAAACAGACCCATTCGTTGGACAGCTTACGTTCTTCCGTGTGTACTCAGGAACAATCGAATCAGGTACATATATCTATAACTCAACAACAGGAGAGAAGGAGCGTCTAGGCCGTATTGTACGACTCCAGGCTAACGACCGAGAAGAAGTGAAGAAGGTGTACGCTGGAGAAATTGCAGCTGCGGTAGGACTTAAGAGTGCAAAGACATCTCACACATTCTGTGATGAGAACAAGCCAATCATCCTTGAACCTATTAAGTTCGCAGAGCCAGTGGTGTCCCTCCGAATCGAACCAAAGACAAAGGCAGACCAGGAAAAGATGGGTATGGCGCTTAAGAAGCTTTCTGATGAAGATCCAACATTCAGAATCTCAACAAACGCTGAAACAATGGAAACATTGATCGCAGGAATGGGAGAGCTCCATCTTGAAATCATGATCGACCGAATGAAGCGTGAGTTCAGCGTTGAAGCAAACGTTGGTGCACCTCAGGTGGCGTACAGAGAAACTATTACTGGTTCAGCTGAAGCAGAACACAAGTACATCAAGCAGTCTGGAGGTAAGGGTCAATACGGTCACGTAAAGATTACTCTCAAGCCTATGGAACCCCTTGAAGAAGGAAAGAAGATTCCAAAGAACGTTAGTCGTTACGATGACTTTGAGTTCATCGACAGTATTAAGGGAGGTGTTATTCCAATCGAATTCATCCCAGCTGTTGAAAAGGGAGTAAAGGAAGCAATGGACCGTGGAATCGTTGCTGGATTTAAGATGGTGAACATTTCATGTGAACTTACATACGGTTCGTACCATGATGTGGACTCATCTGAAATCGCGTACAAGATCGCTGCCTCACAAGCCTTCCAGGAAGGTGCAAAGCGCGCACGACCAGTTATCCTTGAGCCTATTATGAAAGTGGAAGTGGTTGTCCCTGAAAAGTTCATGGGAGACATTACAGGAAGCCTTTCATCAAAGCGGGCACAGATCGAAGGAATGGAAGACCGAGGTGATCTTCGTGTGATCAAGGCCAAGGTTCCTCTATCTGAAATGTTCGGATACACAACAGCACTTCGATCGATGACAGAAGGACGAGGATCATCATCAATGGAATTTAGTAACTATGACATTGTTCCTCCAAACGTTGAAAAGACAATCGTAGAAAGTAGGAAATAAGAGGCCAAATAGGCAAAAAAATACCCACCAAACGGTGGGTATTTTTTATGTAAATTTCATATCCCAAAAGGCACTGTGTAAGAGTGGTATAGACAAGCCGTCATACTGTGATGTAATCATTACAGTTATTAATCAATCATTATCCATGAAGAAAGTCTTGTATGTTCTGTTTGCGCTTGTCCTTGTATTCCCGTTAGTTTCGGGAGCTGAGACATCGCAACAAAGTTCTGTAGTCACGACAACAAATGTTGTTGGAAGAGTTGATGAAGGTAAGAAGGTAGATCCAGCACAGCTACAAAAAGCGTGTGATTTTAAAATGTCGCATGCCCTAGGTGCTCGCGGTGAAGAAGTTCTTCGTGCTCAGCAGCTACTCGTGAAAGAAGGACTGCTTTCAACTGACAATGCAACTGGATACTTTGGCCCGGTTACTCGCAAGGCAATCGAAAGCTTCCAAGAAGCTAAGGGGCTCGAGAAAGTTGGCTTTGTTGGTCCTCAGACCCGTGCAAAGCTCGCAGAGCGATGTGTAGCAATGGGTGGAGGTAGTGTTACGGGTAGTAATGGAATTGTGGTAAAGCCATCATTTCCAATGAAGCCTGAGCCTATGGTGCCAGATGAATCAAAGGTTCGGGAACTTTCAGCTAAATATAATATTTCTCCTGACAAGCTACGAAAGCCAAGTGTTTGCGTAACAACACTTAAGGCTGATGTAAATTCTGATGGAAGAGTTGATGTGTGGGACTTGGTTATATTAAGCAGTGGATATGACAAGACAGAAGCACAAGGTGCCGATATGCGCGCAGACTTTGATAAGGATGGAAAGATTGATTTCGATGACTTCCTTACAATGGCGCAGGATATTGGCAATATGATTTGTAACACAGCAGAGCCAGGTACAGGTAAGCTCACATGTTCAGTTACATCTGATAAGTCAGCGTATGAACTCGGTGAAACAATCGTGGTTTCATGGAAGAGTGAAAATGCCGTCTATGCAACATGGCAGAGAGATGATTCTGGAAAAGACCAGTTACGTCTCCCTGGTGACAGACTTCCTACAAGTGGCTCAGAGAAAATCAGAGCATCAGTTATTGGTAGTCCGTATGTAACTCTCGCTGTTGTAAACAGGGAAGGAAAAGCAACGTGTACACATACTGTAACTGTTACAAATGAGAACGGAACTACAAATAGTTCTCAGGTTGTAACAATCAACAAGAGCTCACTTCGAGCAGTTCCTGATAGTGATTATGTTGTAAGAGGAAAAGTTACAGTAAAGAAACAACTACTTACTGTTGTCGTTGTTGGTCCTGAGTATGAGGGTGCTACAGACTGGGAAACAATTAAAGATCTTGATGAAGATGAGGAGTTTGTATCAGTCTACACAGTGAATGCACGCATCCGAGGCCATAACTGGTCAGCAAAGTTCAACAAGAATGAAGATGAGGGTGAGTACACTGTACTTATCTATGACAAAGACCACAATCTTGTAGCGTCAGATGTGCTCATGAACACATACAAGGGATAAAAACAGTACTATACAACTATTGTGTCTAACAAAACCGGGGCTTGCCCCGGTTTTGTCTTGTCAACCTTAAAAGCCTGTGATACTATGCCTCCCACGCATTTATTGCGCTGTTTTCCGACGGAAAGCGCCCGACTTGTACCTTAGTAGGAGTTCGTGCCCTTTGACAAGGAAACAGATTTATTAGTAGTTGGAAATGGATTGCAACTGTTCTCGCGCGCAGTCCATTCTCAATTAAAGTTCAAAGAATACATATGGCAGAAGCAGCAGTATTTGACCGTTCCAAGCCCCATGTAAACGTAGGTACCATTGGTCACGTTGACCATGGTAAGACTACGCTTACAGCGGCTATCTTGAACGTTCTTAACCTTGACGGCCAACAGGTTAAGCTCAAGGGTGTCGACCAAATCGACTCAGCCCCTGAGGAAAAGGCACGCGGTATTACTATCGCGCTTTCACACAACGAGTACTCGACAGCAACAAGGCACTACGCCCACATTGATGCTCCTGGACACGCTGACTACATCAAGAACATGATCACTGGTGCCGCTCAAATGGACGGCGCCGTCCTCGTGGTAGCAGCAACTGACGGTGTTATGCCTCAGACTCGTGAACACATTCTTCTTGCAAAGCAGGTTGGTGTGCCTAAGATCGTAGTATTCCTTAACAAGTGCGACATGGTGCCTGAACCGGACCTTATCGACCTCGTTGAAGAAGAAGTACGTGAGCTCCTTGATAAGCAGGGATTTGATGGAAAAAATGCTCCAGTTATCCGTGGCTCAGCCCTCAAAGCGCTTGAAGCAAAGGATGTTAATGACGAATGGGCACAGAAGGTTTTGAAACTTGCTGCAACTCTAGACGAGTACATTCCTGTACCAGTTCGTGAGACAGACAAGCCATTCCTTATGCCAGTTGAAGACATCTTCTCAATCGAAGGACGCGGAACTGTAGTAACAGGACGTATCGAACGTGGAATTGTTAAGGTTGGTGAAGAAATCGAAGTTATCGGTATCCACCCAACAGCAAAGACAACAGTTACAGGTATCGAAATGTTCAACAAGTCTCTTACAGAAGGAATGGCCGGAGACAACGCCGGAATCCTCGTTCGAGGTCTTAAGAAAGAAGATATTCATCGTGGACAGGTGCTTGCAAAACCAGGAACAGTAACACCTCACACAGACTTCGAAGCTGAAGTGTACATTCTCAAAAAGGAAGAAGGAGGACGACATACTCCATTCTTTACTGGCTATAAGCCACAGTTCTATGTTAGAACTACTGACGTGACTGGAGAAGTGACTCTTAAGGAAGGCGTAGAAATGGTTATGCCTGGAGACACAACTACATTCAAGGTCAAGCTTATGGCTCCAGTAGCACTTGAACAGAATACTCGATTCGCTATCCGCGAAGGAGGAAAGACTGTAGGTGCCGGAGTTGTAACTAAGATCGTAGCCTAACCTACAAACAGATTATTTTTATGGCGGTTGCAGAATCAAAAAAAGTTCCTAAAGAAGCTAAGCAGTCAGAGATAGCATCAAAGCTGCGAATACGAGTACGTGCATACGAGTACAAGATCCTCGACGTTTCAGTACGTCAGATCATGGACACAGCACTTCGCTACGACGCAAAAGTTGTAGGCCCTATTCCGCTTCCAACAGAAATTAAAAAGTACACAGTGAATCGTGCCTCGTTCATATTCAAGAACGCGCGAGAACAGTTCGAGATGCGCATTCACAAGAGGGTTATTGACATTATTAATCCTACGCCTAAGATAATCGAGTCCCTTACCAACCTTAATCTTCCGTCCGGTGTAAGCATCGACGTAAAGATCATATAGCTCATCTAGAGCAAGTTGGGATCCTTTAGGTCCCGGGACGAAAGTCACGGGACCACTAAGGATCGGCAACAAGCCGAATTCAAAGAATCGAATAAACATGAAATATATACTCGCAGTTAAACAAAATATGTCCCAGGTATTTACCGATGATGCAGTTATTCCTGTTACTGTCCTTTCAACAGGGGATGCTGTTGTTACACAAGTTAAAACTAAGGATGTTGACGGCTATGAAGCTGTACAGGTTGGTTTCGGTACACGAAATCCGAAGAACCTCTCAAAGGCAGTAAAGGGCCACCTCGGAGACAAGGGTAGTTTCATGCATATTAAGGAGTTTAGAGGGGTAAGTGGACTAAACGCAGGAGATAAGATTACTCCTGACACATTTAAGGCAGGTGACATTGTCACTGTTACAGCAACTTCAAAAGGAAAAGGTTTCCAGGGTGTAGTTAAGCGCCATGGTTTCAAAGGAGGCCCACGATCACACGGACAGAAGCACTCAGAACGTGAACCAGGATCTATCTCAGGAGGTCTCCGAACTGGTACTCGAAAAGGAAAGAGAATGGCCGGACGAATGGGATCTGATACTGTCACTGTAGCTAACCTAAAGGTTGTTGAAGTTGACACTGCATCAAACACAATTGTTCTTTCAGGTGCTGTGCCAGGCCGACGCGGTACGCTCGTTACCCTTAAGTCAGCATCAAAATAATCTCCTCGAATTTTAAATAATTATATGGAAGCAACAATTTATAACCAACTAGCAAAAGAATCAGGAAAGATCACACTTCCTAAAGAAGTGTTCGGTCTTGATTGGAATGCTGACCTTGTTCACCAAGTAGTAGCATCAATGAACACAGCGTCACGAAGGCCATACGGTCACACAAAGACTCGTGCTGAAGTTCGTGGAGGAGGAAAGAAGCCATGGCAGCAAAAAGGAACTGGACGCGCTCGTCACGGTTCTTCACGATCACCTATTTGGGTAAAAGGAGGAGTTGCACATGGTCCACGAAACGATAAGAACTTTGATCGAAAGATAAACAAAAAGATGAAGATCAAGGCATTGAATACTATTCTTTCTGCAAAACTTAAAGATGGTGAAATTGTGTTTGTTGATGCAATCAATCTTTCAGAAGCAAAGACAAAGCACGCTGCAGAAATCATTAAGACTCTTGGTGGTAACCAAGCTTTCAACAAGCTTGCAACAAAGCGCACAAACGCTGCAATTATTGCAATGGGAACAAAGGATGTGGCTGCAGAACGAGCATTCAGAAACATTGGAAAAGTTGTTGTGACAGAATCACGAAACCTCAGTCCAGTTGATCTACTTAATTACAAGTATGTGATCTTTGTTAACCCTGAGCAGTGTGTAAAGATGCTTTCTGATAAGCTCACAAAATAATTAAGACGACCATGGCCCTATTTTCACGAAAACCTAAGACAACTAAAGCTCCTGTTGTAAAAGCCGAGAAGGCTGGAGTAACAACATACGCAACTAAGTACTCACTTGGAACTATTATTGTTTCTCCTCGTATCACTGAAAAGGCAACATTTGTTGCAGGTAAGCACAATGCGTATCTATTCAATGTAAATCAAGGTGCTACAAAGCCATTGATTACAAAGGCAGTCCGCGAAATTTACGGAGTCACTCCAGTTCGAGTAACTACAGCTCGAACACCTGCAAAGCGTGTTGTTGTGCGCGGAAAGGCTGGAAAAAAGCAGGCTGTTAAAAAAGCATATGTATACCTAAAGGAAGGAGATAAGATCGAATTCGCATAATACATCTCCATCCCATCACATTATTTTTATGAAATACTACGCACCTCGAACAAAATCACGAAGACACATGAGCACGATCTCTTTCCGAGGCGTGATCACAACCAATGACCCTGAGAAGTCACTTACAAAGGGTAGAAAGCGTGCGGTTGGACGCAACCACCATGGCCGCATCACAACTCGTCACAAGGGAGGTGGTCACAAGCGCTTGTTTAGAGAGATTGATTTCACTTTTGATAAGAAGGATATTCCTGCAAAGATCACAAGTGTTGAATATGATCCTAACCGAACAGCATTCATTTCTCTTGCTCAATACGCAGACGGTGAAAAGCGATATGTAATTCTCCCAAAGTCACTCAAAGTTGGAGATTCATTCATTGTTTCTGAAAATGCTGACATAAAGCCAGGAAATCGTCTCCCACTCAGCAAAATCACCGTTGGAACATTCGTGTACAACGTAGAGGTTAAACCCCTTGGTGGAGGCAAAATTGCCCGTTCAGCAGGTAACTACGCTGAAGTTATCGGTCATGATGGTGCTATGGCATTCCTACGCATGCCTTCAACAGAAGTTCGAAAAGTTCTAGGAACTGCATGGGCATCAGTAGGTGAAGTTTCAAACGAAGAAAATCGTCTTATTAATATCGGAAAAGCTGGACGCAGCCGTTGGCTCGGTATCCGTCCAACAGTTCGTGGTACTGCCATGAACCCAGTCGATCATCCATACGGAGGAGGAGAAGGCCGACAAGGACGAGGAACACGTCGTGCAAAGAGCATCTACGGAAAGCCAACAGGAAAAGGACAGAAGTCACGAACACCAAAGAAATACTCAAACTACCTCATTGTTTCACGAAGAAAGGTTGGAAAGAGCAGAAAAGAAGGAGGTCAATAATTACCTTACAAAAAGCGATTCGAAAGGATCGCTTTTTGCTTTTATGAACATAGTGTGGTTATATACTCGACACAAGACTCACCGTCAGCGATCTCTGTAGATCGGCGATGACGGTGTAGATCGAGTCGTTCTTAACACATGTTGTGATCGCTTGCTATAGCTAGGCTCGATCACAGCAGGTATAGAGTTCCTAGGAGACTGACGCTCCCTTGCGGGGTTGAGCGGTGCACGTGCTCGTCTCTAGGATGTATGTATCCGTGTTTTGAGCGGGCGAGGGCTGGCAACCTTACCCAGTTCCTTCCACTGTGTTGATGCTAACCGACCGATGTTAACGGCGCCTAGTATCATGCAGTGCCACCCTAAACACCTCGATATGAGTCCTTTGCACCTACAGGACCATGTCGAGGTTTTTTTTATTTCTAGGGCTAGTTGACTTCTGTATTAATATCCGCTAATATTGCGGCTCAGGCTCATTTGAGCTATTTTTGTATCAATCAGCAATTCAATGGCACGATCACTAAAAAAAGGACCTTACGTAGACGAACGCGTAACGAAAAAAATCATCGGCAAACGACCTGAACAGGCCGGGGTTATTAAGACGTGGTCACGCGCATGTCAGATTTCACCAGAAATGGTGGGATTCAAGTTTGGTGTCCACAATGGAAAGGATCACATTGAAGTGTTGGTTTCTGAAGAAATGATCGGTCACCGCCTAGGTGAGTTCTCACCAACTCGTAAGTTCAACCGTCACGGAGGAAAGATGCAGAAGGAAATCGAACAGAAGGCTAAGGAGGCTGAAATCTCTGCTGCACAATCTGCTAAGGCCGCAACTGACGCTAAGAAATAATTTTAATATTCAGAACTATCATGGCCTCCGTATCAGCAACACTCAGTAACTACCGACAAGCTCCACGTAAAGTACGTTTGGCTGTTGATCTCATCCGAGGCAAGTCTGCAGTTCGTGCACTTGATATTTTAGCTTTCACAACAAAGCGCGCATCAAACCCAATCAAGAAACTTCTTGAATCGGCTATTGCTAACGCAAAGAACCAAAATATTGCTGTTGAAACACTTACAGTAAAGGAGGTACGTGTTGATGCTGGAGTAGTACTTAAGCGTATGATGCCTCGAGCACGTGGTCGCGGAGCACAAATCCTTAAGCGAACAAGCCGAGTTATTATCGTGCTTTCTGATGAAGCGCCTAAGTCATCTGCAAAATAAACTTTTATGTCACACAAAGTACATCCATATGCACACCGCCTAGGTATCATCCGTGATTGGAAGAGCCGTTGGTTCAGCACAAAAGACAGTTTTAAGACATTCCTTAAGGCTGATGTTGCTATCCGAGATTTCCTTGAAAAGAAACTTCGTGGTTTCTATGTTGCAAGTATTGAAATTGAACGAGGTGAAAAGGCTCTCCGAGTCATCATCCGTACATCACGTCCTGGAATGATCATTGGACGAAATGGTGAAGGAATCCAGAAACTTCGTGGCGAAGTTGAAAAGATCGTTCGAAAGCACGCTCCAGTAGGAAGCAAAGAAACTACACAAGAACTCAAGCTTGATATCGAAGAAATTCGCTCACCCGAATCATCCGCTTCAATCGTTGGACAGATGATCGCTGAGGGACTTGAAAAACGTCTTCCATACCGACGTGTTCTTAAGCAGATGATTGAGAAGGTTATGGCAAACAGGGATGTACAGGGAGTACGTCTCGGACTCTACGGCCGACTTGGTGGTGCTGACATTGCACGCGAAGAAGAGCTTAAGCGTGGACGAATTCCACTTCAGACACTTCGTGCTGATGTTGATTTTGCCCGTGAAAAGGCACACATGACATACGGAGATATTGGTATCAAGGTATGGATTTATCGAGGAGAAATATTTAAGAAATAATTATGCAGCTTTTTCCTAAGAAAGTACGATTCCGCAAATGGCACACAATGCGCACACACCCTGAAAAGGTGGGCGTTGAAGTTCGTGGCTCACGACTAGCTTTTGGTTCATTTGGACTTAAGGCAACATCAGCATTTCGAATTCGTTCAAACCAAGTTGAGGCATCACGTAAGATCCTTGCTCGTGCGGTTACAAAGTCAGGTAAGGTCTGGATCAGAATTTTCCCAGACATGCCTTTCACTCAAAAGCCAGCCGAAGTGAAGATGGGAAAGGGTAAGGGAGATCCACAGGGATACCAAGTCCAGGTTCGTCCAGGTCGTATCCTCTTTGAGATTGACGGTATCACTGAAGCAGAAGCCCGAGAAGCACTTCGTAAGGCCGGAACAAAGCTTCCAGTGAAGACTCGAATCGTCGAACGTTAATAACTCCTCCAGTATATTTTTATGAAGCCAGCAGAAATTAAAAAAATGAAAGTCGAAGGCATCGCATCAGCTATTACTGAGAAGCGACTCGCTCTTCGTGCCGCACGATTCGGGGCATCAGGCTCACGCGCAAAGAACGTTAAGGAGATATATGGAATGCGAAAAGAAATCGCACGACTCATGACAGAGTTGCGATCTCGCAGGAAATAATGTAGAACTAGAACACTTTATTCAATGGAAAAAACAGCAACAACCAAAAAGAAGCAGCTTACAGGCAAAATTGTGTCAACAAAAATGAAAGACACAGTGGTTGTTCTCGTTGAGCGATATGTTAAGCACCCTAAGTACCAGAAGTTCTTAGTTCGCCGAAAGCGTTTCCTTGCCCATGATGAGGGTAATACAACTAAGGAGGGGGAGACAGTTACAATCGAAGAGTCACGTCCAATCTCAAAGAATAAGCACTTTATTGTGTTGAAATAAGATAGAAATTTATGATACAGCCAC
This sequence comes from Candidatus Paceibacterota bacterium, assembly GCA_035438625.1. Lineage (NCBI taxonomy): Bacteria > Bacillati > Minisyncoccota > Minisyncoccota bacterium. Next base: position 30,113 of record DAORIS010000003.1, on the reverse strand, counting down.
GTTCAATAGTACGAATAAGTGATAACTCAGGCGGAAAAATCGGCCGTATCTTCAAGGTGCTCGGATCAAGCAAAAAGCGTTACGCAGTCATTGGTGATCTTGTTGTGCTTTCAGTACAGAAGGCAGAACCTCGAAAGGCAGTAAAGAAGAAGGATGTTCTTACAGCAGTCGTTGTGCGTCAGCGTCAGCCTATGCGAAGAAAGGATGGTTCATATATTCGTTTCGATGAAAACGCAGTAGTTATTGTCGACAAGGTAAAGGGTGAACCAGTTGCAGGACGCGTATTCGGTCCAATTCCACGTGAAATCGTCGATCGTGGTTTCCAAAAGATTGGTTCTCTAGCACCTGAAATTGTATAAACTCCTAATATTGACCACGATGAAAACAGGAAAAATGAGAATTAAGAAGGGAGATACAGTAGCTGTACTTTCTGGAAAAGATAAGGGAAAGAAGGGAAAGGTCCTACAGGCATTTCCTGCAGCTATGCAAGTTCTTGTTGAAGGCATTAACCTTAAGAAGACATTTGTAAGAGCAAAGCGTGTTGGAAAGCGAGGAGGAAATGATAAGGGAAAGATGGTTGAAAAATCATTTCCAATGGCAGCATCAGCTGTTTCACTTATTGACCCTAAGGATGGTAAGCCTACTCGTATCCGTATTGAAAAGAAAGACGGAAAAATATCTCGTGTTGGTGTAAGAAGCGGTGAAGCAATATAACGTATATGAAACCTATTAAAGAGAACATTCAGTCAGCATTCGAAGCCCTCAAGGCAGATTTCAACTACACAAATAAGATGCAGGCACCTCGCATCGAGAAGGTGGTTATTTCTTCTGGAGTTGGATCAATCAAAGACAAGAAAAAAATTGAACTTATTGCTGACCGTCTTGGAAAAATTACTGGACAGAAGCCAGTTAATCGCGGTGCTAAACAATCTATTGCGACATTTAAGAGCCGTCAGGGAGACCTTGTAGGGTACCAGGTTACACTTAGAGGACAGCGTATGTATGATTTCCTTGATCGGATGATCAACATTGCGTTCCCTCGAACACGTGACTTTCGCGGAATTTCTGCAGATGGGGTCGACAGCATGGGAAATTACTCACTCGGTATCAAGGAACATGTTATTTTCCCTGAAACTGCAGATGAGGAAATCAAAGACGTGTTTGGTCTTGGAGTAACGGTCGTAACAAACATCAAAAATAAGGAAGAAACGAAGGCGTTCCTAGCGCACCTCGGATTCCCGTTTAAAAAATAATCGTTATTTAAGGCTACACGCGACGCATTGTTTGACATGGCCCATCCGGCCTGTTAGTATCTTGCGAAGCGCTGAAGTAGCGCAATTTTATTCTCAATCAATGGCAAAGACATCAACAGTAGCGCGATCAGTAAAGAAACCTAAGTTCTCAACACGGGTTGTTAGACGCTGCTTCAGATGTGGCCGAAAGCGCGGATATATCAGACAGTTCGACATTTGCCGCATTTGCTTCAGAGAACTTGCAAATGATGGAATGATCCCGGGCGTTAAGAAGTCATCTTGGTAATTATATGGTCACCGATCCTATTGCAGATCTCATAAATATTCTAAAAACTGGAAGCGTTGCCCGAAAGGAAAGCGTGATTGTTCCGCACTCTAATCTTAAAGAGTCCATCCTTGAAGTACTCCAAAAGGAAGGATTTGTTAAGTCATTTTCAAAAAAAGGAAAGAAGGTTCAAAAGACAATCGAAGTTGAGCTTATGTATGATGCTGGAAAGCCAAGAATCTCAGGAGCAGCCCGAGTCTCAAAGCCTTCAAAGCGCTCATATCTAGGAGTAAAGGAAATCACTCCAGTTCGACAAGGATTCGGACGACTTATCGTAAGCACACCTAAAGGAATTCTTTCTGATTTAGCAGCACGAAAAGAAAAGGTCGGTGGTGAGCCTCTCTTTAAGATCTGGTAATAATTTTATATGTCACGAGTAGCAAAAAAAGGAATAGTATTACCACCTAAGGTAGAAGTAGCCATCACTAATGGTGTCCTTCACGTTAAGGGACCAAAAGGGGAACTTTCAAAGCCAGTTCCTGCAGAATTTTCAATTGTCACTGAAGACAATACATTGTTCCCAAAGATGACTACAGTTGAAAACGTTGCCCTCCTTGGAACATACACTTCATTTGTTAACAGCATGGTAATCGGAGTTACTACAGGATTCACAAAGAAGCTCCAGCTTGAAGGTGTTGGGTACCGTTCAGAAGTGAAGGGTAAAGAAATGGTATTTGCACTTGGTTTCTCACACCCAGTAAAACTCCAGATTCCAGAAGGACTTACGGTCACTTCAGAAAAGAACGTTGTCACTATCACTGGTATTGATAAGGACGTGGTTGGAAGCTTTGCAGCTGAGATCCGATCACAGAAGAAGCCTGAGCCGTATAAGGGTAAGGGATTCCGATACAGCGGTGAAGTTATTCGTATGAAGCAGGGTAAGAAGTCTGTATAGTATCTATTTTCAAAACATCGTATGACAAGCAAAACACAGATCAAATCAGAGCGACGAGCACGAAGGCATAACAGAATCCGTGCCCGTGTTTCAGGTACTACAGAAAAGCCACGTCTTTCAGTATTTCGTTCAAACAAATATATTTACGCACAGGTCATCAATGATGATACAAAGACAACACTTGCGTCAGCTTCTTCAGTTGGTATGAAAGGAACTGAAATGGAAAACGCAAAGAATGTTGGAAAAATGATTGCTGAAGCAGCAAAGGCAAAGCAAGTTACTGCTATTGTGTTTGATCGCGGAGGATTTAATTACTCAGGAAAGATTAAGGTGCTTGCTGACGCCGCACGCGAAGGAGGGCTAATGTTTTAAACGATTTATTTATGGAACAGACAACATCACAACCACAACAACCAAAAAGTCAGCCTTCTACAGGTGCTCGACCTTTTTCTCCTCGACCAGGAAACTCAATGAGACGCCCAGGTGGTGGTTTTGGTGGACAGGGCCGTGGTCCTTCAACTAACCCAGGTGACCGCGCAAAGCAGGCAGAAGGACGAAATGAACGCCGTGGTGGTAAGCCAGGAGACCGACGTGAACGATCAGAGTTTGATCAGAAGATCATCTCAATGCGTCGTGTGACTCGTGTGGTTGCTGGAGGTCGCCGATTCAGTTTCTCAGTATCACTCGTAGCAGGAGACAAGAAGGGACGAGTGGGTGTTGGAATTGGAAAGGCAGGAGACACTGCACTTGCAATCGATAAGGCACTACGAAATGCAAAAAAGAACATGGTTCGTATCCCTCTTACAAAAACTGGTTCTATCTCTCACGAAGTAGAAGCGAAGTTCTCAAGCGGTCTTGTCCGCATTACTCCAGCTGCAGGTCGTGGAATGGTTGCTGGTAGCTCAGTTAGAAGCGTCCTTGAACTTGCAGGTGTCAAAGACATCGTTGCCAAGCTTAACTCAGGAAGCAAGAACCACTTAAACCAAGCCAAGGCAACTGTGAAGGCTCTCGGTATGATCAGGTCAAAACGCTAATCTCAATTTTTAATACAATCCTATGCAAATACATAACGTAGTCAGGACCACACCAAACCGAAAGAAGATGCTTATTGGACGCGGAGGAAAGCGCGGAAAGACAGCAGGACGCGGTACAAAAGGACAGAAAGCTCGCTCAGGACGAAAGATTCGCCCAGAAATGCGAGACATGATCAAGAAGCTTCCTAAGCTTCGAGGTTATGCATTCGGAAGCATCCAACAGAAGCCATTTGCAGTTAACGTACGTTCTCTTGAAGACAAGTTCAACGCAGGTGACTCAGTATCATTACTTACACTCGCTGACAAAGGAATCATTCCTGCTCCAAAGGGAAACAAGATAACAGTTAAGATTCTCGGAACAGGAGAACTTACAAAGAAGCTTACAATCACTGGTTGTGAAGTTTCAGCAAGTGCAAAAGCAAAGATTGAAAAGGCAGGTGGAGTAGTTGAGGTACAATAAATCCCATGGAATCAATTTTCAGAAAGATCAAACTACTGTTTCAGGACAGTAGCTTACTCGGCAAAATTTCGTTTACAGTATTTATACTTGTCGTATTTCGTGCGCTCGCAGCTATCCCTATCCCAGGTGTAGATCAAGGACAACTTGAAGCCCTATTTCAGGGTTCTTCAGCCTTTGGTCAATTCCTCGGTTTCATTAACGTGTTTTCAGGAGGTGGACTTTCACAGCTTTCGATTGTGATGCTCGGTGTAGGACCATACATCACTGCCTCAATCGTTCTTCAACTCCTTACTGTTATGTCGCCAAAACTTAAGGCGATGTATCAAGGTGAAGATGGAGAAGGGAGCCGACGAAGGTTTATTCAATACGGACGAATACTTACTGTCCCATTGGCACTTATCCAGGGGTATAGCTTCATTGCGCTTCTTGAGCGTCAGGGTGTAATCGTTGGACTCGATACTGCAGACAAGCTCATTAACGTGCTTGTAATCACTGCAGGAACAGTCCTTCTTATGTGGCTTGGAGAGCTAATCTCAGAGTTCGGTATTGGAAACGGAGTATCACTCCTTATCTTTGCTGGAATCGTATCGGCACTTCCAACACAGCTTACACAAGCATTCCTTTCATTCGACCGATCAATGGCTCCAATGTACATCGCCTTTGCAGCGGTTGCAGTACTCATTATCTTGGCCGTTGTATATATCACTGAAGCAGAACGACCAATTCCAGTGACGTATGCAAAGCAGGTGCGAGGAAACAAGGTATTTGGTGGTGTATCAACATACCTTCCAATCCGCCTTACACAAACAGGTGTGATGCCAATCATCTTCGCGCTCTCGTTCTTGCTCTTCCCACAGGTGATCGCAAACATGCTTACACTTACATCAAACGCAACACTTACAGCGTATGCAATGCGACTCACTGAATACTTGGCAAACCCTGTCATTTACGGAACTGCGTACTTCATATTGGTGTTCGTCTTTACATACATTTACACAGCTATCATCTTTGATCCTAAGCAGATCTCAGAAAATCTCCAGAAAGGTGGAGCATTCCTTCCAGGTGTACGACCAGGACAGCCAACAGCTGAACACCTCGGTGTCGTCATCACACGACTTACACTCGTCGGTGCGCTCTTCCTTGGAATCATCGCTGTTATGCCGATCGCAATGCAGGGAATCTTTAAGATCTCATCCCTTGCACTTGGTGGTACTGCACTCTTGATCGTCGTCTCTGTAATCATGGATGTCGTAAAGAAGGTGAACGCCCAACTCACAGCTCGAGAATACTAATCGACACCCCTTCGGGGGTGTTTTGCTATACTGGACAGACAATGGATTCAATAGTCACACCAAAAGAAGGTGCAAAAAGTTTTATTTTCATCGGCCGTTCTGGTTGTGGAAAAGGTACGCAGGCAAAACTCTTGATTGATTTTCTTGCCGCTAAAGAACCTGAAAGGAAAGTGCTCTATATTCAAACTGGACTCGAGCTCCGTGAATTTATTAAAGGAGACACGCACACACAAAACATTGCCAAGAACATGGCAACGAATGGTGGACTCATTCCAGAATTTTTGGCTATCTATTTTTGGTCTCGAAAAATTTCAACGGAATATACAGAAGGAAGTCACTTGATCATGGATGGAATGCCACGAAAACAACACGAGGCACAGGTACTTGATTCAGTCTTTGGATTTTATGGGATTGTAAAACCAGTTGTCATACACCTCAATGTTTCAAGGCTATGGTCATCTGACAGGATGGTTGCACGTGGACGCGCTGATGACAGTCATGAAAATATCAAGAACCGATTAGACTGGTTTGAAAAAGAAGTGGTCCCAACCATCAACTACTACAAGACAAATCCAATGTATCAGTTTATGGAAATAGACGGAGAGCGAACTATTTCTGAAATACACAAAGACATTATCGCTTCACTGTAGTTTTTACATATGATTCGACTTAAAACAGAACAAGAAATTGCGCTCATGCGCGAAGGTGGAAAACGGGCGGCACTAATTGTCGACACACTCGGGAAAATGGTTCGTCCAGGAGTGAGGGCGATAGACATCGACACAAAAGCACGTGAACTTATTGCAGAAGCAGGAGGCACTGCATCTTTTTTAGGGTACACCCCACGCGGAGTTAAAAGGAAATATCCAGCAGCTATTTGTGTTTCAATAAACGAAGAGGTGGTTCATGGAATTCCAACAGAAGGGAATAAGGTCTTTCAAGAAGGAGATATGGTCAAGTTAGACCTTGGATTTACCTATCAAGGACTGGTGTTAGACCACGCCCGAACCTTTATCGCTGGTACGGCACCCAAGAAGCTCCAGGAGCTTGCCTGGGCCACGGAAGAGGCACTTATGGCTGGAATACAGGCAGCCCGCCCAGGGGCCTATATCGGGGATATTGGAGCCGCAGTCTCGGCTATTGGAAAGAAGCATGGGTATGGCATTGTAACCGAGCTTTCAGGGCACGGTGTAGGATATTCAGTCCACGAAGAGCCATTTGTACCAAACCTTGCTCGCGCTGGAACCGGACCAAAAATTGAAGTTGGACTCGTCATTGCAATTGAGCCAATGTTTACATTAGGAGGGGGTGAAGTGTTTCCACTCGAAGACGAATACACATTCGTAACAGGAGATCGATCAATCGCATCTCATGCGGAACACACGGTTGCAATAACTGCGAATGGTCCAGTTATTTTAACTGAGCTCTAGAACCCTCGTAGTATACTTACTACATGGAAAAGCAATTTGGATCTCCCCAAGAGGAGATTGCATGGCTCCGCTCAAAAATAGCCGAGCAACCTGTACAAAAAAGAGAAGAAATTCCTCTCGTCATCGAGAAGGAAATTGATGCGTATAAAAAAGCGCCACATTCTATTCTCGCCAAAGGTCACGCAATGATCGAGCCTGAAATTGCAGCACGTTCGTTTGGAGTGCACGAAGCAGGAAGAGATGGACTCGATGAACTAATCTCAGTGTTTGAAAATAGAGGATTGAAAAATGCTCTCAGCGTCGTTGAGCGACTAGAAAATCCACACTTGGAAGACCAATTCCATCAATATCTTGTGGAGCGATTCATTGAAGACGGTGTAATGAAAAAGTCTCTTGAGAAACCCGCACAACACATGTTGGGCATGGCGCTCTTTGAGGTATCACTTCCTGGATTTCAAGCAAAAGGTGAAACTGCAAAGCCGCTGAAGGAAATCCTCTCCACCATGGAGCAGTTTTTTGCTGGGATGATGTCCATTGCATCAAAGGGACACGAAGATGATATTTTTGCGGTTGAACTAGCAAATCCCCACGGAACATCTGAAGCAATTTTCTATACCGCAGTACCACGTCCACACGCGGATCTCTTTGAAAAACAATTACTCTCAATCTATCCGGGAGCACGAATTACTCCTGTTCCACAGGACTATAATATTTTCAATCCCCAAGGCAGTGTCGTTGGTGGATACGGAACATCATCAAAGAATCCAGTCTTTCCAATCAAGACATATGAACAATTCGATCACGACCCATTGAATGTACTTTTGAATACCTTTGCAAAATTAGATGCAGACCATGAAGGTGCATCAGTGCAATTCATTATCAAGCCTGGAAAAAATGGGTACCAAAAAATGTACCAAGGAGCTATTAAGCAGATTGAAAAGGGAGTACCGGTTTCATATGCAACTGATATTAAGGACACCGCAAAGGGCGATCTGTGGAAGGGATTGAAGGAATTTATCTTGCCACCGAAACATTTAACAAAGAAAAAAGAAGATTCTGAACATAAAACAGAAAAATCAAAGAACACACTCGAAGACCAGGCCGCGCAGCGTGCAATCGAACAGATCAATGCAAAAGTGGGAAGTCCAATTGTCCTTACGAACATCCGTATTGTTGCAAGTGCTGGAACTGAAGAGCGTGCAGAGCATATTTATAAAGATCTTGAGTCGGCATTCCATCAATTTTCAAATACATTTGGTAACGGCATTTCATTTAAACGTGCAAAGTCTGGAAAGTTACAAGATCTTGAACGGGAATATATTTTCCGAACATTTTCATTCGAAGAACGATTTCCACTATCACTTAAAGAACTGACATCGGTTATTCACTATGCTGATAAACACATCCAATCAGCACCACACTTGAAAACCGCAAAGGCAGGTACGGCTCCAGCGCCAATGCTCATGTCTGATGATGGAGTAACGCTTGGAGTTAACAACCATCGCGGTATGGAAAACGTGGTTAAGATGTCACGAGAAGACCGTATGCGTCATATGTATGTGATTGGTCAGACAGGTACGGGTAAGTCGACGCTGATTAAGAATATGGCCATCCAGGATATTCAGAACAGTGATGGTGTGTGCTTCATTGACCCACACGGAGTGGACATCCAAGATATCTTGGCATCAGTTCCAAAAGAGCGATACGACGATGTGATCTACTTTGATCCAAGCTATACTCCACGACCGATGGCATTAAACATGCTTGAGTATGATCCTCGATTTCCCGAACAGAAAACATTCGTTGTAAACGAAATGCTTTCAATATTTAATAAACTCTTCGATATGAAGACTGCGGGTGGTCCGATGTTTGAGCAATACTTCCGTAACGCAACAATGCTTGTTATTGAAGACCCAGAGACTGGATCCACACTATTCGATGTATCTCGTGTACTTTCTGATAAACAATATCGAGCACTGAAACTTTCGCGATGTAAAAATCCTATCGTTGTTCAGTTCTGGAAAGAGGTGGCAGAGAAAGCTGGGGGAGAGTCGTCACTTGCAAATATGGTGCCGTACATCACCTCAAAGTTTGATATCTTCCTTTCAAACGACATCATGCGTCCAATTGTGTCTCGTGAACGATCGACATTTGATTTCAGACAGTTGATGGATGACAAGAAAATTCTTCTCGTAAACCTCGCAAAAGGAAAGCTGGGAGATATTAACTCAAACCTCATTGGTCTTATCATTGTTGGCAAAATCCTGATGGCGGCTCTTTCTCGAGTAGATTCAGTTGGGAAGAAAATTCCTGATTTTTACTTGTACGTGGATGAGTTCCAGAACGTAACTACACCATCAATCGCAACGATCCTCTCTGAGGCACGTAAATATCGTCTATCACTTACTGTTGCTCACCAATTCATCGCCCAGCTGGAAGATGAGATTAAAGATGCAGTATTCGGAAACGTAGGATCAATTGCAGCCTTTCGAGTTGGTGCTGATGACGCTGAATATTTGGCAAAACAATTTGAGCCGGTATTTTCTGCACAAGACTTGATGAATGTTGATAACAGGAATGCGTATCTCAAGATGCTCATTAATGGTCAACCAGCTCGTCCGTTTAATATCGAGACTCTGCCCCCACCACAAACACACCCTGAAATCCTCGAACAGCTGAAGCAATTGTCATACGCTGCATACGGAACACCACGAGAAGAAATCGAAGCTGAGATTATGAAAAAATATCAGAAAGTGGAAGTAAAACCTGAAATTTCAACAGCTCTCTAGAAGTGGTACACTGTGCGCATGACTACTAACCAAACACACCCACGTTTTGAGCGTACACTTGCGATTATTAAGCCAGATGGTGTACAACGGAGTTTGGTTGGAGAAATACTACGTAGGTTTGAGAATGTTGGTTTAAAGGTTATTGGCATGAAAATGCTTGTGGCTGACCCAAGACATATTGAAAAGCACTACACACTCGACCCTGCATGGAAAGAAAATGTTGGAAAAAAATCTATTGAAGCATATATAAAACAAGGAAAGCATCAATTTTCTGAAGATCCGTTGGTTGTTGCAGACACTATTTTAGTTCGTCTCAAGTCATACATGACTAGTGGTCCAGTTGTCGCAATTGTCTTGCAAGGTGCTCATGCTGTCGGTGTTACACGAAAGCTTGTAGGGGGAACAGAGCCACTTTCAAGTGACGTTGGTACTATCCGTGGAGATTATGTTCATGACTCATACACAATGTCTGATATGGATGATCGCTCTATTAGAAATGTAATACACGCATCGGGATCGCCAGCAGAAGCCGAAGCAGAAATTGCACATTGGTTTAAGGAAGGAGAGGTTATTGATTATCGACTTGTACAAGAAGTGATTCTCTACGACGTGAATGTTGATGGGAATTTTGAGTAGTTACTAAATTGGTCAGATTTTTAGAAAAAAATAAACAGAAACGTAAAACGTGGATATTGTTAGAGGGGCAATAAAACTACATAACATTTACAGGTTGTTGGCTAGTTCCCGACATGTCACACCAGCTTATAATCATCTATAGGATCGTTCGGGAAATGATCCTCCTAATCAATATGTCAGGGAGCCTTACATCGCGCCCTACCGGTGAGAATCTGTTCTGCAGAATTTCTAAGGTATCGCGTTGCGGGCACCCACCTAGATTCAGTTCTAGGGTCATTTCCACGGGCGGTCCTAACAGAGAATCCGCCATACTAGACTATTTATCCGCGCACGACGCGGATTTTCTGTATATAGGCAAGTTGTTTGCTATACTGCTTTCATATTTATGCGACAAGAGATTAAGGTTGCTCTACACGTTATCGTAACGCTTGGAATTTTATTAGTTCTTCACCTTGGTGCGTTGGGACTTCATTTATATTACACACTTCCTTGGTTTGATTTCATTTTGCATCTGCTTGGTGGTGTAGCGGTTGGTTTTGCATACGTACTCTTTATAAGTCTTCGGTTTATGAAGACGAAACAGTACAGCCGTGTTTTGGATATTACCGGAGTATTTCTCAGTATTATGTTTGTGGGGATTGTATGGGAGATATTTGAGTGGCAGGCGGGAATTGCAAATGCTATTGAGGGGTACATTCAAGACACATCACTTGATTTGGTCGCTGACACAATAGGCGCATTCCTTGCGTATCTGTTTGTGCTTGAAGAATATAAAGGAAATCGTAAGTAATTGTACTCATGAAGTCGACATTAACATTTCACGGTGGGGTAGGGGCAGCAACGGGTGCTAACTTTCTTTTGGAGGTTCGAGGGAAGAAAATTTTGTCTGATTGTGGTTTTCTGCAAGGAGTTCCAGGTGCTGATGAGTTTAATGCCTCTCCGTTTCCATATAACCCAAGTGATATTGATGTGCTCTTGGTAACTCATGCACACGCTGACCATGTAGGAAGGATCCCAAAACTCGTGAAAGATGGGTTTCGGGGTGTTATATATTCAACCGCTGCAACAAAAGACTTGGCAGAACTCATGCTTGCTGACTCAGCTGAAATAATGGCAAGAGAAGCCAATGAGACAAATGAGGTGCCATTGTATACGCATATGGATGTAGAACAGGCAGCGCGACTTTGGAAAACATTCCCGTACTACCAAGAATTTCCAATTGCCGACGATTTGATGTGTGAATTTAAAGATGCGGGACATATTTTAGGATCTGCGATTGTGAAGGTGCATGTGAAGCAAACTGATGGAAGTATTAAAAAGATTGCATTCACTGGAGACTTGGGTAATTCTCCGTCACTCTTTCTTCGTGATACCGACTTTGTACACGACGCTCAATATGTAGTCATTGAGTCTGTCTACGGTGACAGGAACCACGAATCAAAGGAGATGCGAAGGTTTAAGTTTGAACAGATTATTAAGAAGATAATCCAAGAAAAACGAACGCTAATTGTACCGGCATTTTCAATGGAACGAACCCAAGATTTACTATATGAAATCAATCGCATGGTTGAAGACAATGCGATACCTCCAATACCTGTATTCATTGACTCACCACTAGCAACAAAAGTTACATCGGTATACAAGAAATATGCAGAAGACTTTAAGCCCTCAGTACAGGAGATCATTACTGCAGGTGACGATGTGTTTGATTTTTCTAAGTTGAAATTTACCGCACGAATGGAGGATTCAAAGTTAATCTCATCAGTACCTAATCCTAAGATTATTATCGCTGGTTCTGGCATGTCAGTTGGTGGAAGAATAGTTGGACATGAAATGCGGTATCTTCCAGACGAAGAGGCAACGATTCTCTTTGTTGGATACCAAGCTGTCGGAACGCTCGGAAGACAAATCGTTGATGGTGCACGAAGTGTCGTCATCAATGGTCAGACTGTTGAAGTCCGCTCAGGAATTGAAATGATATTTGGCTATTCTTCACATAAAGACTCTAACGGACTTTTGGACTTCTCACTTAAGGCAGGAGAGAGGGGAACACTAAAGACGGTATTCACTGTTTTGGGTGAACCAAAATCAGCAATGTACTTGGCACAACGTATCAGGTCGTTTGGAATTAACGCTGTGTACCCAGAACTTGGGAAAACATACGAACTAGATCTCTAAACAAAAAAATCCCGCACATGGCGGGATTTTTTTAAGAGTGGCTTTGTTTAAGAAACAAACTCAACAATCTTCTTAAATGTTGCTGGTTGTTCAACAGCGAGTTCAGCGAGAACCTTTCGGTTGATCTCTACTCCTTTCTTCTTCATCATTCCCATGAACTTGCTGTATGAAACTTCTCCAAGAGCAGCGTTAACACGGACGATAGCGAGGCTACGCATGTCTCCCTTTTTGTCTCGGCGGTGGGCAAAGGCATATGCACCAGCATGTGCGAGTGCTTCATGTGCCTGCTTTTCCTTTTTTGAGCGTCCGAAACGGAAGCCCTTTGCTTGCTTGAGGATATTTCTGCGTGTTTTAAGCGCATTCATTCCTTTCTTTACGCGTGCCATATATGTCTAATTAACTGAGGTTATTAAAAACTGTTAGCGAAGTAGCGGCTCTTGTCTGAGTTGTTGAACACCATAGAAACGCTGCGGCGCTTGTTTTGCTGCGCGCGGCGGCTTTCCTTGGCATTAAAGTGGTTCTGACCGGCTTTGCGTCCGATGATCTTCCCATTTCGGGTTACTTTGAGCCGTTTGCTGAATGACTTGTTGGTTTTCATAAATAAAAAGCCGTCGCTGGCTAGGGGCATATATTAACCCAGAGAGGGGTTTTTGTCTAGCACCTATATATGGGGCTATTTCTTCGCTCGTTCGATAGTTGTAGTTAGACCCTTTGGACCCTTCTTAATAGAGTCTGAAATCTTATATTCCACAGAGATGAGTTTCATGATGCGGTCGAGGCGTTCCTTAAGGAAGTCGAGTTGCATGTACTTTGCTCGTCCAGCAAGAAACAGGTCAATTTTCACTCGGTGTCCTTCACCAAGCCATTCTGAAATCTTCTTCGCTTTAAGCTCAAGGTCATGTTCTCCAGTTGCGATCTTGATCTGGATGTTCTTTGTTTCAGTAGTGCTGGCTTTTGCCTTGGCAATCTTTTGTTTCTTGTTTTCTACGTACTGGTACTTTCCAAAATCCATGATCTTGGCAACAGGGGGAAGGGCAGTAGGTGAGATTTCAATTAGGTCAACACCGCGCTTCTTTGCTTCTTGCAGCGCTTCGGAGAGAGATATGACACCTAGATTTTCGCCGTCATCAGTGACGACGCGAAGTTCCGCTGAGCGGATTTGGTGGTTAATTCGGGGTTTAATACTCAAGCAAGATTACATTATCATTTTTTTCACAGTCTGTCGAATACCGTGGCTCTAATTTCCACAGGGTGGAGATATACTATATACATGCAGAGTTCGACAAAAATACTACTTATTGCAGCACTCGTTGGTGTTGTACTTGTAACAGGCTCTTCTTTCGTATTTATAGATAAGAAGGAAGTACCTTCTGAAACTCGTAAGGTTGCGCCAGCAGTGTTTGAGGATGGTTCCTTTACAGTACACATAGTTAAGGTTGGTGGAAATTCTGAAGATGTTGTAATTACCACAAGAAACATTTCTTCGGTAAACCTAGAAACATCAAGTATTGAAGAAGAAGAACGAATGATTCCTGTACCAACTGGCACACCAATTTCACTTGTTGGTATTTCTGACGCATCTATTGAAGATTTGCGAAGGCGAGTTGATGAGGCGCTCTATGAACCAATATTTTTAATTGAGGTCCGAGACGGACAAGTGTCACGTATTAAAGAAGAGGAAAGATAATTTTAGGGAATAGAAAAGGGCCGGAATTCCTCCGGCCCCTGGGTGTAACCCATTTTATATTTATTCGGCATCCGCCGAACCTGTTCGTCTGTCATACTCGTCAAGCAACTGCTTGTAGTGTGACTTCGTGATCATAAGTCGTATTATCCAGCGTACAAGTACGATGAATAGTACGAAGAGTATGACCACGGTGCCCCATCCGAGTGAAACTTGGATACCTCCCGGAATCACTGATCCGTTAAACCACTCGTCGTTCAGATGTTGGATAAACCGATCCATCTGTTCTCCTTGTGGTTAGTCCTTGTCACTGATCGTCCGGAACCCAACCTTCGTTGCGCTTTCGACACCTGCACTGCCCACTTTCGTGGATTCTTCAATGCCGGTGCGGTGATCCTTGTCTCGCTCGCGGAACCAATCAGTGCTGACGCTTGTTGTGAGCTTTGTGCTACAACCAGCGCCACCAAGAATGATTATCGCGACTGGTACAAAGAGGCCGATGCCCCCAAAGCAACAGAATTTGCCGAGACGAGTCTCACAGAATGCGCTAACTTTTGCAAACATAAAGAACCTTTCTGTATACAGGTAGTCGGCGAAAACCCCTGTAGTAGTATAGTAGCATAATACTCCTAACATGTCAATAGTTATGGGTAGTTTCGTATATAAGAAAAAAGCCGAAGAAACATGAGGGTTCTTTCGGCTTTGTGTGATATTTTTCTTGTCATTTCGCGCGACGGGTCCGGGTTCCAAGTGAACCGAGGATAAAAAGTGTTGCCAAGGTTCCTGGCTCGGGAATGTTTGTTCCCGGAACATATACACTCGGACTCCACCAGTCTTCGGGTGGGTAAAGCAGTGTAGCTGTCAGTGTGTTGCTCTGTATACTCATGTACGTAAGTCCGTTCAGTTGCATACGAAGTATCCCATTGTATGTTGGTTGAAAATGCACCCATACAAAGAATTGTTCAGTGGTTCCTTCAAGGATCTTTGTCCAGCCCGCGTCCTCATTGGTTGAGGTGAAGACTGGAGTGTAAACACCCTCCACACTGTTTCCGTACACATGATTGATCGAGAAACTTAACCCCCCGGGATTCATTCCGTTTGTAAACAATGTGCTCATTTTAATGAGCAGATCATCCTGAGTTTCGTTTTCCACGGTGAATGTCCCGTGGAAAATTGCATACGCTGGATCATTATCTGGTGTGTACACCTGTACATCCCAGCCTACTGGGGTTATTCGGACGGCCGCTGAAGCATTGGGGGAGAAGAGGAGGGTAAGAATCAGAACTGCCGGAATGAGTCGGAAAAACATGGTCTCACCTTTCTAGAAAAGAAAAATTCCAAAGTACTAACGATAATATATTATAACAAATTAGTACCCATTTGTCAATTTAGAATTGTGTAATATTTTAATAAAAAAGCCGTGTAACTTTGTAGATTTATCTACAAAGTTACACGGCGGTCATCGTTGTTGTTTCATACCTGCGCTGGTTTCCTTGAAGGCTTCTTCGACTTCTCAGCTAACACATCGAGCCAGCGAATGAGAAAAACAGGTCGTGGGGGGATAAACTGCGAACGTGTTCCGGGTTCCTTG
The DNA here is from genome assembly GCA_035438625.1 of Candidatus Paceibacterota bacterium. Lineage (NCBI taxonomy): Bacteria > Bacillati > Minisyncoccota > Minisyncoccota bacterium. Next base: position 14,546 of record DAORIS010000003.1, on the reverse strand, counting down.
TGTTTATACATGGTCTTCGGGTTAACCCATGTTCTAAACGTAAAATCGGGGATTGGAATTCCAAAGAATCCAGAAATGGACTCGTTGGATTTGATGTCTGCATGGTGTCTAAGGTGGAACCCGTACAGGATTTTCCATAGCCATCCAAAACGTTTGCTCTCAAGAAGTGGGGACCACTTTTCGAGTGACCAGTGTTGGATTGCGTGAAGAATTTCATAGAGGGCAAGTGACCACGCAACGGAAAGGTATCCCATTGTGAAGATTGGAATGTCGGGGAACACTAGGTGTATTGGGATATACACCAGTGTTGATATCGCAGCAAAAGCCAAGAATGAATACCATGGAAAGAAAGACGACTCGTGTTGTTTTTCTTCGAGGATTGGGAAAACATTCTCAACAATTCCTTCTTCTGGTTGGGTTTTACTCGGACGGTACACAACGTGTGTAAGCGCGTGGTGCCTCGTGTGTTTCTTGTACAGTGTTTTCAGGAAGGGAATAAGGGGCGCATGAAGAACATATCTGTGAAAGAAGTACTCAACGTACGCGTTACACAAGTGTGCAATTAGGAACGTATTCAGAAGAACGGTTGCACTGCTAGCTCGTTCGGAATGCCAAATGTGTGGCGCGACAAGTCTGAGGACGGCAAAGACTAGAGCAAGTGAAGAAACAACGATGATGACAAAGAGCCACAGTGAGAAGGAGTGTTCGTGCTCCTCCGTGTGATCATGGTGAGACATGGACAATCCTTTCTGTGAAGTGTCTGTATGTAAGTATAGACTAAAAAACCTAGCAGATCATGCTAGATCCAAATTAGGTATTTTACTTACCACTCTTATATTCAAGGATGTCTCCAGGCTGACATTCAAGCGCTTTGCAAATTGCCTCTAGGGTAGAGAACCTTATCGCCTTTGCTTTTCCATTTTTCAAGATTGAAAGGTTGGCCATTGTGATTCCAACTTTTTCAGTGAGTTCAGTGACGCTCATTTTTCTCTTTGCGAGCATTACATCGATGTTAATTATGATAGCCATGGTAGTTCTTTAGACAGTTAGTTCATTCTCTGATTTTATTGCAATGACGTTTTGCAATAGTTTTTGTAGGACCCCAGCAAATGTTGCAATGACCCATGAAGCGAAAATGATAATGAGTGCGATTACCACAACACCTGGCGCATCATCGACATCAGCTGCTCGGAAAATCAGCGGCATGCCAACTACGAACAATACACTAATTGCAATTGCACAGTACTTTATTTTCCGTAGTGCGGTAACGGCTAGATCTGAGAACGCAGAATTTCTACCAATGTAATTTAATAGGTTTAGTGATTGGTATAAAGCAATGAAAAAAGGTGTTATAGAAAGATACATGATGATCATTACAGGTTTGTATTCATCTATTCCGCGTAACCCAGCAGGGAGGACAAAGATGCAGATTGCGAGTACTCCGAGTGAAATGATGAGTAATGTAGCTTTCAAAAAAAATGTTGAGCCCTTTTTCATAACGTATGGTGCGTATGTGTAATGATGTTACCTTAGCATGGCATTTATCGATAATAAATAAATCTATATTGAATTACAACTTTGAGTATATTTTTAAAACTCCAACAAAGAACACCGACATTTCTGTCGGTGTTCTTTGGTTCGCAACCTTACCAAAGATTAGTGTATGCATCTAAAAGTAGTTGGTCAAATATGTTGTGGACACGACGGGAATCAAACCCGCTACTCCAAATTGGTAGGGTTTGGAGTCTAGGTCACTAGCGTGCCCTTGATATGAGTTACCAGTTCATACCATTGGTGAGTATAGAAAAGTTGGCATGAAATTTCTTTCAAAAGAAAAGACCGGCACTGCCGGTCTTTTCTGACTCCAAACCCTACCAAAAATAACTATATATTTTTGTATTACGTTGTCAATTGTGTGTGGAGATGGGGGGAATCGAACCCCCGTGCAAGAAGCTGATCTGCAAGAGTCTACGCGTGTAGACTGTTTAACTTTGTCAGTACATATGTATCTAAACAGACAAAACCATATGTACTCAAGCTAGGTTTTAGTGAAGTGGCAAGCAGCCACGTTCCTTATCCTGCTAAGTGCGCCCTGTTCCAGACGCAGGAAACCAGAACGGACGGTCCCGTCTAAGTATTAGGCGAGAGCGAAAGCAAAGTCCTTAGTTCCAAAGTATGGAGAAAGGGAATTCTTTGCGAAAGATCGTGCGTTTGCAGTTGGTCTTGGACGGATTAAAGAGTCATCCAGCTCTACGCGCACATGCAGTCGAAGCATTCTTGTCGATGCCTAGTCATCCCCATGTAAATGAACACAAGATCAAGCTACTTTCTTCGAAGTGACATCACTCGGCGCATATCGCGTTCAGTCTCGCGCTTCATTGTTGTTCGGCGCTTATCGAACTGCTTCTTACCCCGAGCGATGGCAATATTTGCCTTGATCTTGTTCTTATTATTATACAACGAGAGTACAATGATGGTCAAACCCTTGGTGTCAGCTGCACCTGCGAGTTTCCAGAGTTCTTTTTTATTCAGTAGCAACCTGCGTCGGTGCCTTGGGTCAAACCCTTTCGGTGCATTCTTTTCTTGAAAGGGAAGGATGTTTGCTCCTTGTAGCCATGCCTCACCGTTTAATATGGATACATAGCTACCAGCCAAGTCACCTTTTCCCGCACGGACGGATTTAACTTCGGTGCCTAAAAGTTCCACTCCAGCTTCAAAGGGCTCGAGGATCTCGTAATCGAAGTGTGCTTTACGGTTTTCTAGTAATGTTGCCATCGAAATAAAGTATATCGTGAAGCGTACGTCGCTAGTAGTAAAACAGCAAGTCCGTATACAAGCGAGGTAGACTCAGTTAATATATACAGATGCAAAAAAGCCCCCAAAAACTTCCTAAGAACAAACCTGTTCCTGACCCTTTAAAGCAATTAAAGGGAGGTGGAGGACGTAGTTTCTCATCTAATCTAACGTGGTCGGTCATTATTTTCATTGGTCTAATGATTGTGTATGCGTCAGTTAGTCAATATAACAGTGCACAGGAAAATCTATCACTCTCAGAGTTAGCTCAAGGGGTTAAGGGAGGACAAGTCAGTGAAATTCTTGTCAGTGGAAATGATCTAACAATTAAGTACAACGGTACAAGTACTGAACGCGCTGCACTGAAAGAATCTGGGACAGCATTAACCGACACACTTTCAAACTATGGAGTATCCCCAGAAGCATTAGAGAAAGTTAAGATTTCGGTTAAGCAAGAATCAGGTCTTGGGTTCTGGCTACTTAATCTTCTACCATTTGTATTGCCAATTGCATTCTTGGTGTTTTTCATCTGGTACCTATCACGACAAATGAAGGGAGCTGGTATGCAAGCATTTAGTTTCGGACAATCAAAAGCACGACTCATTCCTGCAAGTGATACAAAACAACGTGTGACATTTAAAGATGTTGCTGGAGCAAAGGAGGCTAAATCAGAACTTCAGGAAATTGTAGATTTTCTACGTAATCCAAAAAAGTTTTTTGATATAGGTGCGCGTATTCCAAAGGGAATCCTACTTATGGGTGCACCAGGAACTGGAAAGACACTCCTTGCTCGCGCGGTTGCTGGTGAGGCACATGTGGCATTCTTCTCAATCTCAGGATCTGAGTTCGTAGAAATGTTTGTTGGAGTTGGTGCTTCACGTGTACGTGATCTATTTAACATGGCAAAGCAGGCATCACCTGCAATCATCTTCATCGATGAAATTGATGCAGTAGGACGCGTTCGTGGAAGTGGAGTGGGAGGAGGAAACGATGAACGAGAGCAGACACTCAACCAAATCCTTGTTGAGATGGATGGATTCGAGCCAACAGAAAAAGTGATCATCATGGCTGCAACAAACCGACCAGATGTACTTGATCCAGCACTCCTTCGTCCAGGACGTTTTGATCGTCGTGTAACGATTGATCTACCTGACAGAAGTGACCGTGAAGAAATTCTAAAGATTCACGCACGCAACAAACCATTTGCAGAAGATGTAAATATCCCACTGATTGCAAGTCGTACGCCAGGATTTTCTGGAGCAGACCTCTACTCACTTATGAACGAAGGTGCAATTCTTGCTGCTCGTGAAAATAGAACAACGATCGGTCAGTACGACCTTATCCGCTCTATTGAAAAAGTTATTCTTGGTCCTGAGCGACGAAGTCACTTGCTTTCACCAAAAGAAAAAGAAGTTACTGCGTATCATGAAGCAGGACACGCACTCGTTGCATCCGTGCTTCCACACGCTGATCCAGTTCACAAAATTTCTATCATCTCTCGTGGACGTGCAGCGGGGTACACACTCAAACTTCCAATTGAAGACAAGCGCATGCAATCGAAGAATGAATTTCTTGATGATATTGCAATGAGTCTTGGAGGATATGTAACAGAGCAAATGGTCTTCGGAGACCTCACAACTGGTCCTTCAAATGATTTGCAGGTTGCAACAGCGCTCGCTCGTAACATGGTTACACGTTACGGAATGTCTGATGCGCTTGGTCCAATTGCACTAGAAAATGATGGTGGAAAAGCACTATTTGGAGGAAATGTTCGTGGTGATGAATACTCAGAACGCATGAGTGCCGAAATCGATGCAGAAGTATCTCGCATTATGAAAGAGGCGCACGATAAAGCAAAACAGATTTTGACTGAGAAACGAGCACTCCTCGATATTATCGCAAAGCGTCTTGTTGAAAAGGAAACAATTGAGCGTGAAGAATACGATGCAATCCTTGTAGCAAATGGTATTACACCAAGAGGAGGAGAGACTCGTATCGCAGGAGAGATTGACCCTAACTAGTTTGTGCGAGTACCAGGATTTGAACCTGGGACCGGCCGTGTATAAGACGGCTGCTCTACCAACTGAGCTATACTCGCGCGCTTTGATTCTAATTGACTAATGGCCTAAGTGCAATAAAACACGCAGGTCTCCTGCGTGTTTTTTGTTGGGTGATTTGTCACCTGTGACGGGTAACGAGGTGGTGGACATTGAAGTATAGGAGTACGTCCTTGGCGTTGGCTAGGATGAGGTATGTGCCAACTAACCCGCAAATTGATACTAGCGTTAGGAATGTGATGTGGCAAAGCAACATCACAACAGTAATAACGTACATCACGATGTTCCTTTCGAAAGAGTGTTTTGAGCAACTGTGTATAGCTTACAACCCATACATAAAAAGGATACTTCGTATGTGTCGATTTAGATGTAATAAAAGCGCGCACTACATGTGCGCGCTTAGCTCTTGTCTGATGAATATTGCCTTATTTGTTTGGGTGGACTAATGCGAATAAAAATCTCCATGCAAACGCATGTAGTGAAGACGACAATAAGTATGATATGTCCCGACGACAGCAAAAGTGTAGGTACACTCAAAAGTATGAATTCAACTGTAGAGGACTCCATTGTAACCTTTCAGAAAAATGGATTTCGATATCTTTCAATAACGCTATCGTATTTAAAAAAAGCTATTCAAAATGTACTGATATGCGTTCTCCCTCGACTCTTTCTTTAAGGAGGGGGTATGTGTCCAGTCCATCTGCACCCTCGATGATCTTTCTTGCTTCAGAACGTGCGGCTTCAACAAGCTTGATGTTTTTCAGTGCTTCCATGGCAAGATCTGAGACACCCCATTGTTTAAATCCATAGAGTCCCCCAGAACCTCTAAAGGCTAGATCGTATTCTGCTAGCTCGAAACCATTTTTTGCAGTTGAAATTGCCTTTAGTCTGTCGACTGTGGTTTTTGATTTTATGTCTGCGCATATATAACAGTATGCTTGGTGTGTACTTCGAATTACACGTCCACGTAATTGATGGAGTTGTGAGAGCCCGAATCGTTCACCTCCTTCGATAATAATTACTGTTGCGTTTGGAACATTCACGCCAACTTCAACAACCGATGTAGCGATAAGTATGTCGTATTTTTTATCAGCAAAATCTTTCATTGCTTCGTCTTTATCATTAGGCGACATTTTTCCGTGGATGATACCGATTTCAAGATAAGGGAATACATCCTTCTTTAGTCGTATCGCCTCTTCTTTTACAGACTTTACGTACATCGCTTGTTCCTTTGATGGGTCAGGCTCGTTAATTCTTGGGCATATGACGTATGCTTGTCTTCCGGCTCGAATTTCTTCACGAAGCTTTTCATACATTACTTCTCGTTTTGATTCAGCAATTACCTCTGTAATAACCCGCTTTCTTCCTGGTGGCATTTCATCAAGGACTGACAAATCGAGGTCTCCATAGAGTGTTAGCGCAAGTGTGCGGGGGATGGGCGTTGCGGTCATTGAGAGAAGGTGTGGTACGTGATTGTGTTTACGAGCTAGCTTTTGTCGTTGGAATGTTCCAAAGCGGTGTTGCTCGTCAATAATGACAAGGCCTAGATGTTTAAATTCTACAGACTCTTGGATGAGTGAGTGTGTTCCGATAAGAATATGGATTTCTCCTTGCTTAACTAATTTTAAAAACTGTGCCCGTGAAAGATCAGTCGCTCGAGACGGATTAAGTTTTGATGGATATTTTTGACATCCTGATGATGTAATTAAGCCAACTTGTATCTGTTCTCCTAATTTTTTTGCACCAAAATATCCAATGAACGATTCAAAATGTTGCTTGGCAAGAATTTCAGTTGGACACATGTATGCCACTTGTAATCGTGCGGATGGAAGTTCACGAGGGGAAGTGGTGATTGCAGCAAATGCCGCAATTGCAGCAATTGCGGTCTTTCCAGAACCAACATCTCCTTCAAGAAGACGAGACATCGGGTGCGGTCTTCTGAAGTCTTCAAAGATTTCGTGTACTACTTTTTTCTGACCTGCGGTAAGTGGGAAGCCGAGCGTCTTTTCAAATGACGTAATTGATTCAACATCTGGAATGATGTGCCAGCTTTGTTCAGCTTGTAATTTTTTTCGTTCAGCTTGTTTTCCGAGTTGAATATAAAAAATCTCTTCAAATGCAAAACGCTTTCGTGCGGCACGTGCGTCCGGCTCTGTTCGTGGTGCATGAACCCATACAAGTGCAGTTGAAAGTTTTGGTAGTGCAAATTCCTTTAGAATCTGTTCGGGAATCGGATCAACAATACTTGTCAGTACTTCTTTTGTTAGTACACGCTTCAGTGCGTGTCTGAACCACTTAGATGTAATACCGCGGGTCTCACTGTATGTTGCATAAATTGATCCTTGGAGTGCGTCAATTTCAGTTTGATTAAACAATCCCTTACCGGTCGCACCTTCCGGTAGTATCTCAACTTTTTCACATTCTGGATTTGAAAATGAAATCGATCCATCTTTTCCAAATGTTGGTTCACCGGTTACAGAAACTAATGTTCCAGCTGGAAGCATTTTTGCGATGTATGGCTGATTGAAGAACACGAGCTTTGCAATTTTTCCTGTACTATCTTTCATGCGACCAAACGCCATGGGGATGTGTCCACGGAAACTTTTTTTAGTATCAAGAGAAAGAATTTCTCCAAACACTGTTACGGTTTGAGGTTGTTCCTCAGTTAGTTCGGTAAGTGTGTGGACCGTGCTTGGATCAGAATATGACGAAGGGAAGTAGTACAACAGGTCACGTCCAGTGCGAATTCCAAGGCGATATAGAGCCGTTTTTTGAGGAGGGGTAAGTCTAAACAGTTTTTCTATTGGGGTCTGTAGCATCGCCATGAATATACCATGTAGCGCTTTTCTTCTCGATCATACCGTCTTTCAAAAGTCCCATAAGTGCATTCAAGATTTCTTCGCTAGATCGATATGAAACTAATAAAGAAAGTGATTTTAGTGTGCGTGGTTTTAAAGAAAGTTCGAATAACAATTTTGCACGCAGTTCCCTTGTTGATCCTTTGAAGGCACTTTGTTTTGTATATGTAGAACTTCTTTTCGATACATTCCCAATAGTTTTTTTAAGCATAGATCCGTAGTCCATGAGTGCGTAGTACCAAGACCGGGGATCTTGCTTGTCGAGTGTCTTTTCGATGAGTGGAATTAATTCTTTGTCAGACACTCCATGTGTTTCTGGAAAAAAATGATGAATGAATACTGTTCTGATATTTGTTTCGATAACAATCTCGGGGATATTAAATGCAAATGCAAGAATGTCACCCGCGGTAGCTTCTCCGATTCCAGGAAGTTCAATTAATGATTGTAAGTCTTTTGGAAACGCACCGTTATGTTTTTCAATAACGATTTGCGCAGTTGAGTGTAAATATTTTGCACGACGATTGTACCCAAGACCTTTCCACTCTTTAAGTACTTGTGAGAGTGGAGCACGAGCGAGCATTTCAATGGTGGGGAATTGTGTAATGAAGGAATTATATTTTTCAACAACACGATCAGCTTGTGTTTGTTGGAGCATTATTTCAGAAACTAAAATTTTATACGGGTCATTTGTTTCTCTCCACGGGAAGGAACGCGCATGAATACGATAGTGGTCGTACACTGTTGAAATAAATTTTTTAGCGCTCTTTTTTGTGTTTGCTATTGCCATCAGAATAAAGTTGTATCTATATGTACCAAATTACCCCATATAATCAATACTTATCCACATTTTCAGTCTACATATACTATATATGCACGTGAAGTTCTCGCTACGTACTGTATACTTTTAAATATATGAAGAAAGTCGCTCGAAATATTCTATGTTCATGCGGTGCTATCGGAATCATTTTTGTAAATATTCTCGGTATATTTGGAACGCTTACAATGGTTGCCACAACAGCGTACTCTTCACTTGAGGCAAATCAAGTTATCGCCGCAACAACAACTGACACTGTTGTCGTAACACTTACAGTAGATGCTGGAATTATTATCACGAGCCCTGCTGACACATCAATGAGTCGTAACTTGGGTGTTGCTGCTGATACGGCGATTGCTACAACTACGTGGAATGTAAAGACAAACAACGCGCTCGGGTATGCGTTGTACGTAAAATCTACAAGCACCCCAGCAATGAATTCTGGATCAAACTCAATTCCTAACTACCAGACTGGTTCACCGAACACATGGACTGTTACCGCTGCTTCAGCATTCGGATATTCAGCATTCGGGACAGATGTTCCAACAGGAACATGGGGAACAGGGTCAACGTGCGGAGCTGCTCACGTCCCATCCGCAACGCTTAATTACAAAGGATTTACAACATCTGACTTTAGTGTTGCGACTCGTGCAGCAACCACAACTACTGCAGGAGTGGACACAACCATATGTTATGCGGTAGAACAAGATACGTTCTATATCCCATCGGGAACATACATCGCAACGATTGTTGCTACTGCCGCAACGCTTTAATTTAATACATGACGGAAAAGGCTTCCAAAACACCACACCATACGCTGATGAGCTACGCCTCCTTATTCGTGGGGGTGTTTTTCTTTATTTCCTCTGTTTTTTCATCTACAGCATCAGCTGAAGTGGTACGAACACAACTACAGCTTCCAGCCGAAAATGACTTTATTGTTGAGCCTGGAAAGGCTGAGATCTTCATTAATCCAGGAGAAACCGTTACAAGGACTATCTCTATTACCAGCCGTATTGCAGAGGATACAACGTTCAGTATCTCAGCTGAAGACTTTGTTGGGTCAGATAACCCACAAAATCCGGTTGTGCTACTAGGTGAAGAGCGTGGCCCATACTCTCTTAAAGACCTATTAATACCTGAGATTACAACATTTACACTCTCTCTCGGTGAGAAGATAACTGTTCCAATTACCATCTCAATTCCTGAAGATGCTGAGCCTCGAGGATATTACGGCGCTGTCATTGTTGGTAACAGACCAGAAGGGGGATCTGTACCAAGTACTGTTGAGGTAACAGGCAGCACGCAAATTATTTCTCGAATCGGTGTACTTTTCTTGCTTAGAGTAAACGGTGACGTTGAGGAAGAAGGTAATGTTGAGGAGTTTAAAATGCTTGGCCCTAAAAAACTTGCATACCAAGGTGCTCCAGAAGGATTTGAAATTTTATATAGAAATACTGGTAACGTACACCTCGTTCCACATGGAAAAATAACCGTACGAAATTTCGTCGGCACAAACATGGACGTCCTTCCAGTTGACGCATATTTCTCACTTCCCGATTCGTTACGATACCGAGAGGTTCTGTGGGGAGATGCTCCATTTATGATTGGACGGTACACGGCTGAACTTGAATTCTATAAAGGGTACGGCTCAGAAACTGAAATGCGTACTGTTGCGTTCTGGGTACTTCCATACAAGATTATTATCCCTGCACTTCTCATTCTCCTCCTTATTTCCATCGCTATATACTTTGTCGCTACTAGGTTTGAGTTCAAACGTAAGTTATAAGCCTCATGAGAATGCTTAGGCTCACCGCACTTTCTTGCTGCGCCTCATGTGTACTTCTCTCAGTTGCACATGCGCAGGTAATGGATAGTACGAACTATTCTATTCAGTTTGACAGTATTAACGTTGGTGGAAATAGATCAACGAGCTCTTCGTACATGATTGAAGACACAGTTGGTGAGGTTGCAACAGGGAACTCAACCAGTACAAACTTCGAAGTGAAAGCTGGGTATCAACAAATGAATGAAAGTTCAATCTCTATTGAAGTGGTAAACAGTGTTGGGCTTTCAAATATCAGTGGTATCAGCGGAGGGGCTTCTCAAGGTGAAACAACATGGAAAGTGACGACAGATAATCCTGCAGGATATGCAATGAGTATCAAATCAACCACAACACCCGCGATGACAAATACTGCTGGAGGAAGTGTTGCTGATTATGTACCAGCTGCCACAACCACTCCAGATTTCACATTTACGATCACTCCAACAACATCGGCATTTGGATATTCACCTGAAGGAGTAGATGTGTATTCACGGTTTAAAGATAACGGAGCGGTATGTAACATTGGGTCACTCAATACTGCCGACGCATGTTGGGACGGACTTTCAACGACGAACAAAATGATTGCTGAAAGAAACACATCAAACCACTCCATTGGAGGGAGCACCACGACGGTAAAATTTCGTGTTGAGATTGGAAATGACAAGATACAAGACTCAGGAAATTATTCTGCCAGTGTGACAGTTACCGCTGTGACCTTATAATGAAGTAGATGAAACATATTACTTTTTTCCTCGCACTGTTTTTTCTCATATGTGCAAACGCTGGCGCAACGAGTGTTGACCCGACAGTCGTCGAGTTACATGTTAATGGATGTAACAACAACGGAATTTGTGAACCATTAAATGGTGAGACAGTTGCTGCGTGTCCACTCGATTGCACGATAACAACACCAACATCAAGCACTTCAACACCACCAGAGAATCGCAGAAGGACATCGTCGTCTGGAATCCCATACTACGAACGAATCATTGATCGTATTCAGGCAACGCCTGGAACATCGTCCATTTCACTTGTGTGGGAAACAACACCACCATCGATTGGTGTTTTGTTGTGGGGGAAGACTCCGGACTTTGAAGCAGGAGCAATCTCTGAAAGTGCATTTGGATATTCACATGGACTGATTATTCGCGACCTGCTTCCTGACACAACGTACTACATGCAACTGGTTGTCCGAAGTATTGATGGGGGAGGAGAAGCATCACCTGTCTTGCAGTTACGGACAAACACAACGAAAGTGATAGTGGATATACAGCCCGAAATTTCATATGTCGGAATACTTGAAGAGGGTGGCGCAATCACCCTTGAATGGGGTAACCCACCAGCTGATACATTTTCATACATCCGAATCGTCAAGAAAGATGGCTCGTTTCCTAAGGATGCATACGACGGAAGGGTGGTCTATGAGGGTCGTGGAGAGACAGTAACTGACCGCTCAGGCGATGGAAAAGAGTATTACGGTATCTTTGTCAGGGGAAAGGATGGAAAGTATTCACGGGGTGCTTTTGCCCGGATATACAAGAACCCAGGGGATACCACGGTCATTCCGGCCCTAAACGAGGCCTTTAATGGCGTTGATTTTTCCTCCATGATTTTCGATGCCCGGTATGACCTCGCTCGGTCAATCTGTTTGAACGATTTTCCAAAAGAAAATAGAGGAGTTTGGACTCTGAATTTGCTTCTTTTTGTGATCATTTTGCTCCTGTTGATAACTCTTGCACTTCTCGCTACGCTTTTCAGAAAAACAAGGTAAAATAAGGCTATATCGGTGCCGAGGTCATAAATCTCGAGATCTCGAGATGATGACGAGGTACGATTTGAAGCCATATTTTATTAATGCCCGAAGCACCTCAAGAAATTACTTTAAAAGAAGCTGCAACAGCGACTGGGTATCACCCAGATTATATTGGCGCACTCCTTCGTGAAGGAAAAATTCCTGGACGAAAAGTTGGGCGATCTTGGGTCACGACTGCTGCTGCAATTCGGGCATATGGAAATAAGTCATACGCACCCTCAATTACCTTTGGAAAACTTCTCCTCATTGGACTTGCGGTTCTCGTTGCTCTTGTTGTTGTTCTCTTTCTTGGAAATATCTTTATTGTCGGAACAACAACACCGGTTGAGGAAAGTGGAGATATTTTGAATGCAGGTCGAGAAGTGGAAGACATAGGAATTAGCCTGCAATGATTGATACCTTTTTTAGAAGGGCGCTAAAGACATGGGCTGGTGCAATGCTAATTTTCGTAACTCTTTTTACGTCGTCATTTGCTGCACTTCCCGCATACGTTCACGCTGCATACAATCCACAAATTAATTACCAAGGTAAACTTGTTGGTTCAACTGGCTCTGCAGTTTCCAATGGAACGTATGCAATGGAATTTAAACTTTACACTGTTGCATCAGGTGGAGTTGCTATTTGGACAGAGACCCGAACTGGTGGAGATGAAGTTACTGTCACTGATGGACTCTTTAGTGTAATGCTAGGCGAAGTTGCAACACTTGCTGGTGTTGATTTCAATCAGACTCTCTACCTTGGTGTGAAGATTGAATCAGATGCAGAAATGACTCCAAGAAAAAAACTTGGAGCGGTGCCAGCAGCATTTGTGTCTGAAAACACAAACACACTCGACAGCTTAGACTCAACACAGTTTCTACGAAGTGATGCACAGAACGTTGCAAGTTCATCTTCAACATTCGTGAATGTTCAGCAGAATGGTTCAGGAAAAATCGCTGAATTCTTCATGGCCGGTTCATCATCTGCGTTTGTGATTGCAAACAATGGAAACGTAGGAATTGGCTCAAGTACACCAGGATATCTCCTCTCAGTCGCTGGTGCTTCACGATTTACAGGTGCATCAATCTTTGACGGAACAGTAGATGTAGCTGGGGCAATGGCGCTTTCTTCATCACTTAACGTAACAGGACAGACAACCATTGCAAGTGCTTCATCAACAAACCTCACGGTTAGTGGTCAGACATTTCTATCTAACGCATCAACAACAAATCTCACAGTTACAGGCAGAACAATTCTTGCAAACGCATCGTCAACAAGTTTTACAGTTTCTGGTGCAACATATCTTGGATCATCAGTTCAACTTGGAACAGATACGATTACTGATTTCACTGGAACCGGACTTTCAATAGTCTCCGGTGCACTCACTGTCTCAACATCATCACTAGGACTTGCAAATAGTTTCTTTGTTCAGAATGGTAACTCTTTTGGTGCTACAGCTGTGCTTGGAACGAATGATGCACAGTCACTACAGTTTGAGACAAACGGATCAGCAAAGGTGACAATTCTTTCTGGGGGAAATGTTGGAGTTGGTACCTCAACACCCGGATCACTTTTGACAATGAGTGCAAGTTCAAATCCAACATTTACAATCAACACTGATTCAACTAATGATACAAGTAAAATTTCATTCCAGACTGGCGCATCTGAACTTGGAGCTATTTCATTTAATCAATTTGTGGGTTTTCGTTTTGATGCGCGAGGTTCAACGAGATTCATAATTGATGACCTTGGAAATGTTGCTGTTGGCACATCGACAACGTCATCTTCTCTGTTCTCTGTTGCTGGTGGAGCAACGATTGGTGTTGTATACAATGCTTCAACAGCGCCAACGAATGGTTTGTTGGTACAAGGAAATGTTGGTGTTGGTTCTTCGAGTCCTGCTGCAAAACTTACTGTTAAAGGTTCTGGAACAACAACTGGTGTAAATTTTCAGTTGACTGACTCAGCTGACGTTCGGTTGCTGACTGTTTTAGATAATGGAAATGTGGGAATTGGAACAACGTCTCCAACTTCTAAATTGTCAGTAGTTGGAGATTTATTTGTTCGTAGTACTGGTACGAATAACAACTATATCCAATTTTTGAGTAATGATGGTACGGGAAACAATATGTATATTGGTGGAGGTTCTGGGGCACTAAATATTACTGCTCCAAACGCATCTGGACCTTCAGTTTCTCTAACATATTCGAGTGCAAGTAATGCGAATGCTCTATCAATTCTTCAGTCAAACTCAGGGGGAAATGGTGCTACTTCATCTGCTCTATTCAAAATAATGAATAGTGGCTCTAATCCGTATTTTAGTTTCGATAATAGATTAGTATTAACTTCTTCAGGCAACGTCGGCATCGGCTCAACCACCCCAGGATACCTCCTCTCAGTCGCA
>DAORIS010000002.1 GCA_035438625.1 Candidatus Paceibacterota bacterium | reverse complement strand
GAGTAAGTCGTAACAAGGCACGGGTAGCGGAAGCTGCTCGTGGAACAATTCAAGTGAAATTGCTATCGAAGCCCCGATTTTTATCGCGGTCTAGGTGCTTAGCAGTCGATCATCACCCTCGGGTGATGGGAAGATGATGGTGGTTCCAGAACGATCCATTCGCAATCCCGGAGACGGCGTACCGGGCCAGTTGGACACGATTCGAATGTGTCCAACTTGCAGAACGGAACAAAATAAAGCACATTATTTTGGCAAAAGCCGCTTATTGAGAAATCAGTAAGCGGCTTTTGTTATTGCTTAACAAACAATGTGTCGTGAGAATGAGACTCAACTTTTATAAATCCGTTTGATGTAAATACACGAGATACCGCTTCTTCGTTTCTGCTCATTTCAATCATGATGTATGATCCTATCGGCATATCTTTAAGTGTCGATGTCATTCCTTTTAACACCTCTCCTTCAGCACCTTCAACGTCAATTTTAATAAAATCAACTTCAGTAGTAGGGACGTTTTGTTTTGAAAGTAGTGTGTCAATTCTAAAAACAGGAACAACATGCCGTGTATCCATAACTGCATCATTCACATGATAGTCAACGATGTTTCCGCCACCAAGATGGTGTGAGTCCGCTTGGATAGTGACAGTGCCTTCTGTTTCACCAGCTGCAATATTTATAGCGGTCACTTTTTGCACTAACGAATTAAGGGCAATATTTTTAAATAGTATTTGAAAGGTAACAGGATTTGCTTCAATCGAAAGTATCTTTTTGTATCCATATTGGCTTGCTGCCATGAGGGTGTATTTTCCAATGTTTGCACCAATATCAATACATACTCTTTTGTATGCTGGTTTTCCAGGCCACGAAGCTAGGTGTGACTCAAAGTATTCAGCAGAAATTGTCATGGAGTCATTGAAGGGTCTAACTGACCAGGTGCCTATTGAATTTTGGATAATGAATTCAGGTGCCGGAAGCCATGATCGAATCCTGCGGAGTTGTCTTCCGAGTGTAGGAATTTTTCTAAGGCAAAAGCTAAATACTTTAGTTAGAAAGAAGAATGTTAGGAACAGGAGTTTGTTGTGGTTCTGGACGGTTGTTTTGTTTGCTACTGCACTGATGGATTGGAATTTTGACATTGGAAAATGGCTGAATAGTGAGTTCGATTATAACACCACATAAGTGGGGTTAAGGGCAAGTTTTTTGTGTGTATTTGCTATGATGTGCCTATACAAATCAAACAATATATTTTCATTCATGGAACCAACACAAGAACAGCCTACAGGTAACCCGATAGGCGAAACAGACAGTAGTCAGTCAGCATTTAGTGAGCCGAAAGCTAATACACAAGGTGAGGCACCTCAGGTTGAACCAGCTACAGAAAAAGACACAACTGCAGCAGCACTTGCATATGTCATTTTCTTTATTCCACTTCTTATGGCATCAAAGAATCAGCCATTCGTGAAGTTCCATACTAAACAGGGAATGGTGCTCTTCTGTTACCATGTGGTCGCAATGGTCATTGGTGCTGTCCCGGTCTTAGGATTTATTGGTGCACTTCTGTCAATTGCAGGATTGGTGTTTGTTGTTATCGGTATTCTAAACGCACTTAATGGCAAGGAGAAAGAATTGCCATTGATCGGTACATTTGCTTCAAAGGTACATATTTAAGCACTTCGTTCAGTACAAAAAACTGCTCTTTTGGGGGCGGTTTTTTAGTGTATTTGACAAATTTTGTTCTACGTTGGCCTATATTGACAAATGTGTGATTTGTGCTATAATAGATACCAGGTTTAGGTCAATCAGTTCTTTGGCAGCTGTAATGCAGCAAGTGGAAGGTGAGGCTATGGATAGCCTTGAAGGAAAGAGTGTGGGCGACTTAAACGTCCTTAATCCGAATGGTCCGGTACAGACATGGGATGTGATAATGGAAGAAATCATGTCTCGCATCAAACGGGAGAAAGATCCTAACTCTAAAACGCCGAAAAATCCGACGTTTAGAGAAGTTCAGGAAGAAATCACTCGAATCAGGGATGCGTCTAAAACTATCAGTGCGCACCAAGCAAATATTCGCGCAATGATGCTCACGTTCTCTGTTCCGTGTGGGACAGAGCGATTTGGGAAGAAACAAGCAATTTAATCACTGCGAAAGCGGTGAAGGGAAGTCCGATGTCTTTAGATCCAAATGGTGGTAATCCTGGTCTCTCTGTCCATGAGCAAATTTCAATGCTCGACGCTGCTCGATTTGCTGTAGGAACAACAAGTCCTACGGTAGCAAAGGAGCTTCTTGAGAAGCTCAAAGCCAATGAAGTCCGAGCCGATAAGGTTGCGGACATCAGGGCCAGGCTCGAGGATGGCACATACGAAAGCGATGCGATGCATAATCGTGTGGCTGGCGAAGCTCTCGACGACTTGGAATGATCTCAATCCACTAACCTCAAAAAAGCCGTATCCTCTGGGTACGGCTTTATTTTATTCGGTTTTTCTGGTAATGTTTTTTGCACGCGCGTGTAGCTCAGCTGGTAGAGCAATCGACTGATACTCGGTAGGTCCCAGGTTCGATCCCTGGCACGCGCACTATATTGATCCTAATTGGGTGTGAACAAGCGTCTCTGGATGTATGAGGTTTAAGGAGTATACTTAAGTGGGCGCTACAAGATTAAGTTACATTTAAATTTTATGGTTAAGACACTCGCATATATCGTTGGAGTCGTATTCTTGGCTGTGGGTGTATTGGGATTCGTTCCAGCACTTACTCCAAACGGTCTTCTTCTCGGAGTATTTGAGGTTGATGGGATCCACAATATGGTTCACATCCTCTCAGGTCTTGCTGCTATCGTTGCTGCTGCAGTTTCAACTGCATACGCATCTTGGTACTTCAAGATTTTCGGAATTGTATACTTGCTCGTTACTGTACTTGGATTCATTGGAAATGATCCAGTACTAGGACTTATCGTTGTAAACACAGCTGATAACTTCCTACACCTTGTCCTTACAGCAGTCTTCCTCTATGCAGGATTCGGACTCTTAAGTGGCAATCGTGACCAGATGATGACAGTCTAGTTTTTCTAGAATAAAAAACACCCTAGACCCTCTAGGGTGTTTTTTATTTGCAAATAAGTCATTTTACGGCTATGATTCACCCTCTATGAAAAATATCGCCACACCACACACACCTGCATTAAAAAAGACAAAGATTGTTGCAACTATTGGTCCTGCAACAGAAAAGGAGCCAGAATTTACAGAACTTGTTAAGGCAGGACTAAACGTCATGCGTCTCAACTTCTCTCACGGAGACCACCCTGAACACCAGGCTCGCGTTGAGGTGTGTAAGAAGGTGAGTGAAAAGTTGGGTGTGCACATGGCAATTCTCCAAGACCTTTCTGGACCAAAGATTCGTATTGGTGATTTTGGAACTGAAAGTGGACGAGTAACTCTCAAGGCAGGTCAGAAATTCACAATTACAACAGATAAGGTGATCGGAACAGAAGAAAAGGTTTCTGTTAACTACCCAACACTTCCTCAAGAACTTAAAGTTGGTGGCTTTGTTCTCCTTGATGATGGAAAGAAGCGTCTCCAGGTTACTGAAATCAAAGGCAATGACATTCATTGTAAGGTGATCGTTGGAGGTGATACAAAAGGACGACGTGGAGTTAACCTCCCAGGGGCGTACCTAAAGATCAGCTCTATTACTGACAAGGATCGAAAGGATCTAGAGTTTGGTATTAAGAACAAGGTTGATTACATTGCTCTTTCATTCGTACGACGACCAGAAGATATTACTGAACTTCGTGGAATGCTCGATAAGGCAAAGTCAAAAGCAAAGATCATTGCAAAGATCGAAACAGAAGAAGCTATTGATAACCTAGAAGCAATCGTTGCGCTCACTGATGGTGTGATGGTGGCTCGTGGCGACTTGGCAATCGAGGTTCCTGCTGAAAAGGTTCCTATGATCCAGAAGCGACTTATTGCGATGTGTAACGAACAAGGAAAGCCTGTCATCACTGCAACTCAAATGTTGGAGTCTATGATCAAGAGCCCAGTTCCAACACGTGCTGAAGTTTCAGACATTGCAAATGCAATTCTTGATGGAACAGATGCGATTATGCTTTCTGAGGAAACAACACTTGGTGAGTATCCAGTTGAGGCAATCAAAGTGATGTCACGTGTGGCAGCAGAAATTGAAGCCCAGTATCCAATTCGAACGGTTGAAGAGGTTATGACCGATGAAAAGAACGTTGTTGATGCTGTTTCAGGCGCTGTAATTCACATTGCTACACAGCTTGATGCAAAGGCAATTATTGCAGTAACCCACTCAGGTCTCACTGCTCGAATGCTTTCACGCTTTAAGCCAGCACAACACATCTATGCACTTACTCCAGATCCTAAGGTTGCAACACAGCTTGTCCTAACAGCTGGTGTAACTCCAGTACTCGTTGAAAAGCGTGCTTCAGCCGTTGATACGTTTGAATCTGTAAAGAAGGTGATGATCAAAAACAAAATGATCACAAAAGGAGATGTTGTTGTTCTTGCTGCCGGTCTTCCATTCGACAAGAATATTGACACAAACGCGCTCATTGTAGAAACAATTTAAAAATTAGTTTGGTTGCAAAAAAAGCAGGTATTGTACCTGCTTTTTTTGTTTTGGTATAGAAATATTTTTAATTAGATTTTATTTTTTCTTCATAACAGATTGGTATACTTTTTGCATGAATACTACAATCGATACAAAGAAGCAGATACGGTACTCAATTAAGGATACCGATTTGTTCTTAGACGTCTCAACTCCTCGGGAAAGAGAGTATGTATTGCGAGTTAGGGATTTGCCCAAGGAAGACCAACCGAGAGAAAAATTATTATCTACTGGCCCAGGAGCGCTCTCTGTTTCAGAGCTACTAGCGATTGTTCTCGGTAGCGGTACGAAAAAAGAGGGGGTATTAGAGATGTCAGAAAAAATAGTTAAAGAATATGGAGAACGGGTGCTCTCAAGACAGGTAAATGCAGAAGAAATGGCAACTGAACTAGACATTCCATTATTTAAAGCGATGCAGGTTGTTGCGGTAAGTGAATTAGGTAGGAGATTTTTTGATAAGACTGCAGGTGGTATGGCGGTACTTAGGACACCTGAAGATGCATACAATTATTTGCATGACATGCATAATCTTCCTAAAGAGCATGTCCGTGGAATATATCTAAACGCGCATCATCAAGTGATTCATGATGAGGTAATTTCAATTGGAACTGTTAACTCAAATCTTATCCACCCTCGAGAAGTATTTCGCCCAGCATTACAGTATGGAGCAGCTGGAGTAATTCTTGCCCACAACCATCCGTCAGGTGTTATGGAAGCTTCGATATCAGATATTGAAGTTACAAATCAACTTATTGAGTCTGGAAAAATATTAGGAATTACGTTGATTGACCACATTATTGTCAGTGGTGAAAAATTTATTAGCATAGATGTTGATTACAATGCCTAGCGCAACAATTCATAGGACATATTCATTCGGACGGTTAGTACAGGTCCTACACGATGCACCCCGAACAGATAATCCTGAACGCGATAGAGATATATTAGAAGTATATTTTACTGACCTTTATAAACTTCTACTTGTTAAGCTTGCAAAATTTGAGTCATCACCTGAATTTTCTAAAGTCGACACAGACAAGATGCAGCACCTGCTTTCTGAGATTATTAACGTAAAATGCCTGCTTTCAAAGTGTACGGTTGAGTAACTTTTCTGGTATATTTATTGCATGGACAATAGGGGGTATGAGGCATGTAAACAATGGCTCAAAGGGAAGAATGTGACCGTCATGGGTCTTGGACTACTTGGTCGCGGGGTTGGTGATGTTGCGTTTTTTGCTGAGCACGCAGCGCATGTAATTGTGACTGATGTAAAAACAGAAGCGCAGTTAAAGACTTCAATAGATCAACTGAAGCAATACTTGAACATAACATACCGTCTCAGTGGTCATGTTGTAGAAGACTTTATATCGGCTGATATTGTGTGCAAAGGTGCCGGTGTTCCACTAAATTCACCGTATATTGAAGCTGCTCGAAACGCAGGAAAGGAAGTGGTGATGAGTTCTGCTGTGTTTGCACGGTTTGCTGTAATGTCAGGAGCGAGAATTGTTGGTGTCACAGGAACTCGAGGAAAAACTACTGCTGCATACTTAATTCACCACGTGCTTAAGGAAAGATCTATTCCAGTTCGACTGGGTGGAAATATTCTTGGAGTATCAACGATTCAATTTCTGAAAGATATTGTATTTGGTGAAGTGTTTGTGCTTGAGCTTGATTCTTGGCAGTTACAAGGTTTTGGAGATTGGAAAATCAGTCCGCACATTGCAGTTTTTACAACCTTTCTTGAAGACCACCAAAATTACTACAAAGATAAGCCACAACAATACCTTGCTGACAAAGCAAATATTTTCTTGTGGCAAGATGTACACGACGTACTAATTCTCGGACCGCAGTGTGCGGGTTTAATATCGGAAACATATAAACGGAGGATTAATGGTCGGCTGGTTCTCTCAAAAGATATTCCAGAAGGAAATTTTTCACTGAAATTAATTGGGAAGCATAATATTTATAATGCTGCTATTGCCCAGAACGTGTTAAAGGAACTGGGAATTACAGTTGAAGAAAGCAACGAAGCAGTGGCGTCATTTGTGGGTGTGCCGGGTAGATTGGAAGTAGTTTCAAAAGAGAAGGTTGATAGTACAGATAAGGTGAGGGTGTGGGTCAATGATACGACCGCAACAACACCTGATGCACTCTTTGTCGGTATTACCGGACTTATAGAATCGGGGCATGGAAACATCGTATTAATTGCCGGTGGAGCGGACAAGGAATTAGGCCTTGGAAAGGCCCTGGAAGCTCTAAAAATGGCCAAGGTGTGCATATTATTACCTGGTACGGGAACTAATCGATTAAAGCTAGAATTAGCCACTTCAGGGCTTCCGTATGTGGAGGTTTCTGACATGCATGAAGCTGTATTGTTAGCTCAAAAAACAGCACTTGAAACTGGTGCTGATGCGGTACTGATGAGTCCAGGATTTGCCTCATTTGGACTTTTTAAAAATGAATATGATAGGGGAGATACGTTTGTGTCAGAAGTCAAAAAACTACAACATCAAAGTTAATTCATAACTCTGTAAAAAATAGTAGAATGGCAGTATGGATGTATTCGCTGTAAAGAAAGCGCATTTTATTGGAATCGGTGGAATTGGTATTTCTGCAATTGCGCGCATGCTCATTGCTCGTGGTGTTGCTGTCTCAGGGTCTGATCAGGCTGATGGGAAAGTGGTATCAGAATTGAAAAAGCTCGGTGCAACAATTCACATTGGCCACGCCGCAGAAAATATTCCACAAGACACAGAGCTTGTGGTGTATACAATTGCGATACCTAAAGACAACGCTGAACTAGTACGTGCCAGTGAAATGGCAGAGTCTGGCATGAAAGTCATGACATACCCCGAAGCACTCGGTGCTTTTTCTTCTGGGATGTATACGATTGCTATTGCCGGAACTCACGGAAAGACCACAACAACAGGTATGGTTGCTTCAATGCTCATGCATGCAAAAAAGGAACCAACTGTCATAATTGGAAGCTTTCTTAAGGTTCCAGGGGCACATAATGAATTTTCGAATTTCATTGCTGGCGCGAGCGATCTTCTAGTTGTTGAGTCGTGTGAATACAAACGTTCATTTTTAAACATTTCTCCAGACATTGCAGTTATCACAAATATTGATGACGACCATCTTGATTACTACAAGGATCTCGCGGATATCCAACGTGCTTTTTGTGAGTTTGTTGATCGTATAAAACCAGGAGGTGTACTCATTACTGACGTAACACATCCTTCTGTTGTGCCTGTTGTTGAATATGCTAAAGGAAAAAATATTACTGTCATTGATTACACAGTCGGTGGATTTAACGGGAAGCTTTCGGTTCCAGGTGTCCACAACCGAATGAACGCAAAAGCTGCCTTTGAAGCAGGAGCTTTCATGGGAATGGATACAGAAATTTTAGAACAGGGACTTACAACATTTTCTGGAACATGGAGACGGTTTGAATATAAAGGAGTAGCAGCATCAGGAGCGAAAATTTATGATGATTATGGTCACCATCCAACTGAAATCAAGGCGACTCTTGCTGCTGCACGAGAAGAATTTGGAGACAAAGCAGAAATAGTTGCGGTGTTTCAACCACACTTATATAGTCGAACAAAAGAGCACTTTAATGAATTTGCCGAAGCGTTTACAGATGCCAACAGTGTCATACTGCTTCCAATTTACGCAGCGCGAGAGGCATTTGACCCGACAGTAACACATACACTTTTGGCTGATGCAGCGAGAACCCATGGAACTGCCGCTGTTGCGGTGGGAGATTTTGATGAAGCTGTTGCAAAACTTACAAAAGAACTGACTCCAACATCAGTTTTGATCACAATTGGAGCAGGAGATGTCTATAAAGTTGGGGACAGGCTTATACACACCTTGCGGGAGTAGCGTCCCCGTGAGATTATTGTTTGATGAAATACAACGCGATCGTAGGCTTAGCCCTCCTGAATATCCTCTTCTTTATTGTTAGTGTTCCGTCAACACTTAAGCTTATTCTTTTCGTAATCGTATCTCTAACTATTATCGCCCTCATTTCAAAGGATGCACCAATCCTCCGTCCGCTTGTGACTGATGCTGCTCCGCACCGTGAAGGCACAGTACCTGAAACGTATGTGGAAAGCCGCTAAGGCAGTACTCATTGGTGCGCTTGTAATTTGTATATTTGCAGTAGCTCTTGCTGCCTCGTTTAACCTCGCTCCTAAATATTTTAGGGTGTCATACCAGCGTACAGCTGACGAAGTTGTTTCAGCTGCTCAAACTGCTATACAAAAAATTGCAGTCGCTGAAGAGAAAAAGAAAGTTATTTCTCGCATTCCTACACCAGAAGCTGTAAAGGCAATTTATATAACCAACTGGGTTGCGGGTACAAAACATCTCCGAGACCCACTCATTAAGTTAGTTGAAGATACTGAGATTAATGCAGTGGTAATTGATATTAAAGATTACACAGGAAAGATTGGCTTCATTCCAAACGATCCAGACCTTCTTGCAACCGGTGCGGGAGAAGCACGCATTGCTGACATTGATGCGCTTATCCAAGAACTCCACAACAAAGGAATCTATGTTATTGGAAGACTCAGTGTGTTTCAGGATTCGTACATGGTTAAGGCTGAGCCAGAATGGGCAGTAAAAAAATCATCTGACACATCAGCGGTATGGAAAGACTATAAAGGAGTCAGTTGGCTAGATGCGGGAGATGAACGTGTCTGGAACTATGCAACAAAAATCGCACTTGAATCATGGAACCGAGGGTTTGATGAAATTAATCTTGACTATATTCGATTCCCATCTGACGGAAATATGAAGGATATATACTTTCCTGCAAGTGAAGGAAAGATTAAGCAAGATGTTTTAGAGAGTTTTTTGAAGCATATATCAGGCGAACTAAAAAAAGAGAACATTCCAATATCAGTTGATCTCTTTGGAATGGTGACAACAAATACAGATGACCTTGGTATAGGACAAGTATTAGAAAAAGCACTACCGTACGTAGACTATGTTGCACCAATGGTGTACCCGTCACATTACCCAGCAACATGGAATGGTTTGGCCAATCCTGCAGAACATCCATATGAAGTGATTAAGATATCTATGAGCCGTGCGATGGAGCGTGCTGTTGCAATGGGGATTTCAACAGATAAATTACGTCCATGGCTTCAAGACTTTGACCTTGGTGCTGATTACACAGCAGACATGGTCCGTGCACAGATTAAAGCTACAAATGATATTGGTCTTGATAGTTGGATGATATGGAATGCATCAAACAAGTACACGAATGGTGCATATCTTCCTGAATCAACACAATAGTTCTTGTGTGTGAAATGGTATACTAGTCTCTAATGGAAGATCGAGTAGCGTACTTTGCAGAAACTGATACGAGGGGCCGAAGAGTTAAATTCGGCATTAAAGCCTCGGACAGAACTCGACACGTCTATATTATTGGAAAGACGGGTATGGGAAAGTCTACACTCCTTGAAAACATGGCCGTCCAGGACATGCAAAACGGGGAAGGAATGGCCTTTATTGATCCCCACGGAAAAACAGCAGACCTCCTCATTGATTATGTTCCAAAGGAGCGCGTAAAAGACGTTGTATATTTTGCACCGTTTGATCTTAACTATCCAATTTCATTTAACGTGATGGAGGACGTTGGGTATGAACGTCGCTTCTTGGTGGTCTCAGGTCTCATGAGTGCATTCAAGAAGATTTGGCAGGATGCGTGGTCAGCTCGTATGGAGTATATTCTCTCGAATACTATTCTTGCTCTTTTGGAGTATCCCGGCTCGACACTCATTGGAGTTAACCGAATGCTTTCGGATAAGGAGTATCGAAATCTGGTAGTTGCAAACATCAAGGATCCGGCTGTAAAGTCGTTTTGGGTAGATGAGTTTGCAAAGTATAACGAGCGATACATGCAGGAAGCGGGAGACGCGATCAAGAACAAGATCGGACAGTTCACCTCGAACCCAATGATCCGAAATATTATCGGCCAGCCGAAATCGTCATTTGATTTCCGCGAATTGATGGACAAGAAAAAAATTGTCATCATCAACCTCTCAAAGGGGCAAGTTGGAGAAGGAAATGCAAATCTCCTTGGAAGCATGTTGATTACAAAAATATACCTTGCTGCAATGTCACGAGCTGACGCTGCTCCCGCAGTTATAAAGAACATGCCCAATTTCTACCTTTACGTAGACGAGTTCCAGTCATTTGCTAACGAGTCATTTGCAAACATTCTTTCGGAGGCTCGAAAATACAAGTTAAATCTAACTATGGCACACCAGTACATTGAACAAATGTCTGAAGAGGTACGTTCTGCGGTGTTTGGAAACGTCGGAACAATGATTGCTTTTCGCGTCGGTGCCTATGATGCTGATGTCTTGGAAAAAGAATTTGCGCCGCAATTTGAGGCAAATGATCTAGTTAACCTTGGTTTCGTACAGATTTATCTCAAGCTCATGATTGGTGGTGTGACATCTCAGCCGTTTTCCGCTGTCACACTCCCTCCAATTGCAAAACCACTGGTGTCATTTAGAGAGCAAATTATTGATGCGTCGCGTGCTAATTTCTCAAAGCCTCGTGGGGAAGTAGAAGAATACATTAAGGAGTGGCATAAGCCTATTGAGTCAGCTGAGCGACCTGTCCGCCGACAACCTGAAAATCGACAACCTGATATAAGACAACCAGAACGACCAGCAGTGCGTCCACGGGAACCAGAGCTTGTTGGGAAAGAAGATATGCAGGACTCTTTGAAGCGATCGGTAAAGAAAATGTATACGTCGGAGCCTATGCCAGCATCAGATAGATCACCAGTGGAAGAAAGTCTTAAGGCTCAAGTTAAACCGAAAGTAATGCCGCGCTCTGAAGTTGAGAAAAATGAACAGAAGAATTCTCTCCGTGAGCAGTTACTAGCAATATCAAAGGAACTCGAGAAGAAGGAAACTGTGTCCGTTGCGTCAAAGTCTCCAACTCCACCAACTGACACACGAACTCACGCTGAAATTCCAAGAGAAGAATTACAGAAAATTTTTCATTCGTAGGTACAATAACCGTACGTATGCTTTGGTGATGCCAATAAATGCACCTGGGTATTCGTGTTTGTGATCTTTTACAATTGAGAGTATTGATGTGTACATGTCTTTTTCTCTGCGCTTGCTAATACTTCCCGTTCGAACTGTGTATGCAGTGTCAGCCTCAGGAATATTAGAAAACTTTGCAATCTTTCCCATTCGAAGCCACATATCATAATCTTCTGCCAAGTAGAGTGGTTTGAAACCTCCGGTAGCTAAATATGTATCTTTTTTAAAGACCACTGAAGAAGTTGTAAAGCAGTTCTTTCTGAGAATAATTGCACGAATATCAGCATCAGTAGCTGGGTTAGTGTATATACCAATTTGGGCACCATCTTCATTCATCAGATGGGTGTTTGTACACCCTACAAGACAGTGGTCTCTATGAGCCTCTAAAAAGGATATTTGTGCACGAAGTTTGTCAGAACTGATCCACCAGTCATCATCATCGATGAGGGCAATATATTGGCTAGTAGAGGCGTTAATTGCTTGGGTGCGTGCTTTTCCTGGTCCAACGTTATTAGTATTCGTAATGAGTCGAATATTGGCTTGTGGATGTGCCACAATAAGGTTCTGGATGACCGTGGGAGTGGTATCAGTACTTGCGTCGTCTACAATGATAATTTCATTGGGAGGAATGGTCTGATGAAGAACACTTTCTATTGCTCGAGTAATGAATGCCCCTCCATTTCTTGTGGCGCAAATGACGCTGACTGATGTTTGTACATGTGATTCGTTCATAGTTTGTGCCACTCGGGGGGTAATACTAATGATGTATCAAGGCGAGGGTCTGCGGTCCATTGTTTTGGTGCGATGACAATTTTATTTTTGTGTGGATTGAGCCATGCACCCCACCAGCTATAGGTGCTGTTTGCGATGATGTGGTGTTTGCACTTGCTCATTAATGCCATCTCTTCGTAATCTTTGATATCTGGTTTGTCTACAAACAGAGCGCTGTCTAAAAATTTCATATTCTCTTTGCACCACGCAATGTCGTCTGAAAATATAACCCAGCTAGGTGTCTTGCCTATTTTTTCTTTCATTGCATCAGAGGCACGAACATAATATTGGTCTGTCATATATCCCATCAGTTGAACTGAACGGTAGTTTGAGACGTAGTCTGTACGGCGAACATGTACTGACACTGGAGTCTCTAAATTTTCAATGAGTTGGAGCACGGTACGGGCATTTCCACCGAGTGGATTTTTTAATGCGAAATCATCTCTAATGATGTTCTGTATTTCTTTGAAATACACTTCACTTTGCCAAAAACCTTCTAAAAATGATCCGTCTTTTGCGTGGTCAGCTTTCTTGTCATACGCAAAATGGTCAGGTTTAATAAGCTTATGAGTGATTCTTCGTATTGCTGTTTCAATAACACCTCCTTTGTATTGAGAGATGTTTGTAGCGCGTGCGCCCGGGAAGAGTCTAAAGCAATCAAGGGAGTATTGTCTTGCAGCATCATTAGGGTATAGCGCGTTGTATTCGAACCGTGAGGTGTCGAGTAGTAAGTCAGTCTTGTGTTTAACAGCTAATTTTCTTCCAAGTGCATATTGGAACATCTGGTTTCCAAGTCCTCCTTTTAATTTAACTGTGATCATAGTGGCTGTGTCCTTCGCTTTATCCAAAAGCATCCACATGCGTACGATGCACTGTCACCCGACTTTGGGTCAGCATTTCGAACCATTGGACCCTCTTCTTCAAATTGAGGGATGTAGGTATATTCGTGGATATAAAATTCCTCGTCACACACGATTTTCTTGACCATTTCATATGAGTAAATCCTGTGGGCATTATATTCAATGCGAGGTTTTCCAACCGGCATGACAAGAAGTAGGTTCCCGTCTTGAGCCGTCACTCGCTTGAGTTCCTTGATTGCCTTGATGTCTCCGTCTGGGTCAATTGGGTCTCCGTACCTTCCAAGACCGATGTGCTCAAGGGTGTGCATGCATGAGATTGAATTGATGCTCTTGTTACCAAAAGGTAAATGCATTAAATCCGCATGTTCACTTTCAAGACCTGAAAGATGTAATGCGGCAGGGCGATAATCGTAAAACTTAATTGGAACAAATGCTGAGGCAACTCCACAGAAATATAGACTTGAAGAAATGTCTGTATGGAATTTTGGGTTAATTTCTTTAACTACTCGTGCAGCCCATGCAGTGTGATATACATAATGACGTTCAAATTTAGTACCAGCGGTCTTGTCTCCAATACAAGGATACGCATCAGCGAGGCGCATCGGGAAACGATCTGAAAGTTTCTTTGCGAATGAAAACCAATCGGGGAGTATAAACGGTAGCTTTGACCAACGAATGATTCTAAAGCCAATACGGCGTATTTTTCTTTTGAGTGGCATTTGTGAAAAATTCATATACTACGATTTCCTGTAAATGGTGTTAATGTGGGTTTCAGCAATTGGGGTGTATCCAAGCGATACTAAATATGGATCATACATAGGATTGAGTTTGGCGCCTAGTCCTGTTGGAGAGTATTCAAGTGTCTCAAGAATTATGTATCGAGGCGAGCACACTGACCAGTCATTTGATGTGAGGATCGCCATGTCATTTCCTTCAGTATCAAGTGAGAGAATATCTATTGGCAGGTGAGGCAGGTGTGCCTTTGCAAGCTCGTGAAGAGGGAAGAGTGAAGTTTCGATTTTTTTGATCGGCTGTATCCCTTTTTTTGCGTACGACTCCATAGTCTCTTCCGAAGATGTGTTTAATCCGTCGTCAGAATATAGGTAGTACGTAAGTGTTCCCTTGGGTCCTGCGCCACAAATGACAGCAATATCTTTTGGTCTGAAAATTTTGTGAGCATTAATTTTGGAAGGATTTGGATCAACACATAGTCCCTTCCAGCCCATTTTGTAAAAGAGATACGTGTTACTTAAAAAGCGTGGATTATTTGCGCCAATATCAATATACGTACCGCTCTTTTGTCCGTGCATCAAATGTTTAAGAATCAGATCTTCACCGAGTTGGCTATACGTAATCTGTCCTCCAGCAAGAATGCGGAGTGCAAATTCAAAATATCGAGAGGGAGTAAGGAGGTTACGCAGCTTCATTGGAACTAATTATATCAATATATTTTTTGGCACATGCTTCGTCTGACAGTTCGAGTGCCCGCACTCGTGGTGTGTAAGAGGGAAGTTTTTCAATAAACGTTCGAGTGTCCATCTCAATGTTTTCATCGGGAGAAAAGAACATGCCAGCACGTGCGTCGAGGTATGGTGCAGATATTCTTGAGTCTTTCCAGATGTCAGTTCCGCTTTGCCAAAAACCTCGGTTGTATACAAGTGTAGGCACGTCGCGCATCCACGCCTCTTGTATTGCTAGTCCTTGGCTTTCAGAAAAACTCATATACACCATGCAACTGCATGTTAAGAGGTTTTTGAAGTATTCTTTCTGGCCAAAAGTTCCATACTCCATACGAACGACTTGGTAGCCCAGCTGTATAAGTTCTTTAGTAACTCGTGCTTCTGTAACAATATCTTGGTTTTTTATAAACAATAGTGCACGTTTGTGAGAGCGTGGAGATACGTCATTAGATATTGTGGTACCTGCTGGCCAAATCTTAATCTTGTCGGCAAGCGAGGGGGATTGGTGAACAAAGAAATCCTTTGTCCATTGAGATGGAAACAAAATGAGGTCGATCTCGGGGGACAAAATAATACTGTCGTGATCAGTTGGAGTGATACTAATTACTGGTCCTGCAATTAGTTTTTTGATTTTTCCCTGACGCTTTTTGTTAATTGCGTACTTTAAAGTTGTGGCGCCGCTAATGACATGGGTGGTATCAGTTACACCAAGAGAATTAACAGCGAATTCGCTTCCAATTTCTGTGAGTCCTCGCTTTAAGCTCTCAACAACAGCTCTAGGTCCCCGAGTTCTACCCAGAATTTCAGCAGCCAATTCTTTAATAGTAAGAATTGATAGGGTAGGAGGTCTGGTTAAAATAGTAATCATGAAATGTTTCTTGCAACGTCTCTGTGCTTTTCATTGTGAGTAAAAAGACACATTCGAATACCACTCCACGGATTAGTTGGATTCACTTTTTGACCTTTTCCACTTTCGAATTCGTATGCGGTGTATCCAAGAGACTTCATATATTCAAAGGTCTGGCTAAAGTGTGGGTTAGTTGATTTTCTATCTAGTACCGAAAGATCTCCGCCAACTTCTACATATAGTAGTGGTTTTTCAGAAGAGAGTAGAGATTTTGCACCTTGAAGGATTTCATACTCAAAGCCTTCAGCGTCTATTTTAATAAAATCTACTGGCTGTTTACTGTGGAATAGTTCGTCGAGTGTTTTAATTTGTACGGTTCGTGCTTCAGTTGATGTTTCACTCTTAAACCATGGAGAGAGGCTGCTACCAGATCCTTGCATGTGGAGTGTGCCGGCCCCACTCTCTTTTCCAGCTGCCACTTCCAGTATTGAAATGTTTGTAATCTTGTTTAGATCAACACTCATCTTGAATTCCTCAATGAATTCTTTACCTGGCTCAATTGCGGTGATCTTTGACTGTGGAAAAAGTGTTGATGCAAGAATGCTGTAGTACCCAGTGTGTGCTCCAATATCTACGAAGGAGAAATTTGGTGGTAGTTGTTTTAGAACTGAAATTGCAACAGCTACCTCTTCTTTCTCAACCTCTCCGTTCTTGGCTACTCCATAGGCAATTGAACTTGTATTAAATACGTTACCTACGTACCAAAATCCATGGACTGATTTTGCCGCTGTTGGTTGTGATTGATTAGTAAGTGAGTGGGGAAGCAATAACACTGATTTTCCAAAGGTTGAGAGGACAAATTTTCGAAGGAATTGTTTCATGAATGTACGAATTATAATCTATTTCTTTAATACGGTATCAACTATCTTTTCAAACTCCTGAGCCTTTTTCTTGAACAAAAACATGTCGAGTGCCTTACTACTTGCTGCGTTTCCTAAAGATATCAATGTTCCCGCTCGATGTAACTCAACAAATTCTTTCATGTGTGTGAGATATGTTTTCCAGTCGTGTTGCTCTGCAATTCGACTAAAAGTGGTATCAAGGTATTCGAGGTGTGCGTTCCACATGTTTGTCTTGTGAGAAATAACTGGACGACCAGCCATCATTGCTTCGATGATATTTAACCCACAAGATTCACCGTCTGCTCGAAAGTGCGCAAGCACATCAATAGCTTTGTGAAATGCCCAGATGTCATCTTCTTTTGCGCTAGGTTCTATGAAATGTACGTTTGGAATATTTCGATCTCTAACGATATCTCGAAGGATTGGTGGGGTTGCCATAATTATGTAATGCGCCTCAGGATATGTATGAACTAACTGTTCAAATGCATTGATACCAATTGGGTCAAAAATAGCATTATCTGCACGGCCGATTCTTCCAAATACTGTGGCATTATCTGGAATACCTAATTTTTTTCGTAGCTCTAATCCTCTTTCTGTTGCCCGGGTATCAGGTTCTTCGGATGGGTTATAAAAAACTCCAACACTAGAACTGTCTGTTACTCGTAGAGCCTTGCTCCCTACTTCATGAGACACACAAAGGTGTTTAATTACATTTGGTTGTGCAGTTGGTGAGCCAAAAATATTAAAAATAATGATCGGAATAGATCGAACAACATTATGTGGGAATTGAGAGTGTCCAGAGCATGCGACTACCAGTACATTGATTTCATATGTAGAAATGACTCCTCGAAGGTCTGGTTTCATGTCCTTGATAAAGAAAGGAAATTTTTTCTCGATTGTGGAATATGAAAAAGGAATAAAGGTCACCGAAGAGTTTTGGGAAACATATGTCTTTCGATCTTGTGCATTTTGTATCTGCTCTGAATCGGTTTCAGTTCCATACATAAAATACACATCGTATTTGTCAGGGTTGAAGTGTCTGGCAAGTCCTTGGAGTAATTTTTCAGTGCCGCCAAACCGGAGTGCTGTTGGGTGAAAAAATAAAATACGAGGTTTTGTGTGCGGAGTAGATTTTTTTCCTGTTGTGTATACTCCAGACCGAAAAAGACATACGAGTGTCCAGATATCCTCATATATTCGCAAGAGCAGTTTTTTTAGAGGCTTTGGGAGGGATAAAAAGACTGATCTCATAGGTTCGCTGTAGAGGTTACTGTATTGGCTTTATATAAGGCTCAATTTTTTTCGCTGCTTCACCGATCTTTTTGAATGCCTTTTCTCGCTTCTTTTCGCTATCAAATAAATAGAGAGAGTATCCACCGTGGCCTCCACCAAGATATTTTTTTGCAATTGATCCTACAATATTTTGTAGGGGTTCCATTCCTTCACCAATTTGAACTTTGTAGCTTGTGTTGATTGCTCTTGCTAACCCCGGGAGACTTTTCTTGTATACAGCGTCCTTTGCCAAACCTCCTGCTTTTGCAATTAATTTAAAATCTCGTTTTTTATCAACCAGTCCGGGTGTTACATGAGATGTACCTGTCCACACGATTAACATTTTTCCTGCTAGCCAGTCTGGATGAAACTTTGCATCGAGGACAGGTTCTTTTCCTGAGCGCCATACACAGAGTCCGGTTTCATTGATTACGGCAGGGTCTTGCCAGCCAACACCTAAATCAATTTCTGATGCTACGCCATTCTTAACTTGTAGTAGTGCGTATGCCGCAGATCCACCAAGTCCACCACCTTGTTCGTATGGCCAATTTGATAGAGATACCTTAGGAGTGATTGTGCAATTTACGATGAATGTACCTTTTTTAGAAAATCTTGGAACATCCAACCAGCCACCAGCAAAATCAACACGAAGGGGGAGTTCTGACACATTGTGGATGCCAGCAAGGATTGATGTTGTTGATGCCAAGCTTGCGGTTCGGCGTTTTGGTAAGACAACGAACTTAATTCCTTGTTCAGCACAAAATTGGCGTTTTACTTCAGCATTCCTGTCGTCTTCCGTAACTGCCAAAATTTCTGGTTTTATTCGTTTGATATTCTTTTTGAAATCAAAAACTGGGTCTAGGTCTGAACTAGTGACCACTTCATCAACACAGGAAAGGGAACCGATGATAATCATCTTGTGGTCGTCTGGGAGTGAAGGTTTACGCTTTTTAGAAAGTGCGAGTACGTCTTTACTTGCAAAAGAAACAGTGAGGTGGTCACCGAGTGCTCGTGCGTCTTTAAAAAATTGAATATGGCCAGCGTGAAGAATGTCGTAACAACCAGAGACGAATACTTTTTTCATAGGAAGATTTTAGCATTGTTACGTTGCTTGTATTTGCTGGGAGATATTGATTTTTCTATAAAATATGTTATAGTATATACAAAATTCTTTTACTACACAAATTCCAACAGAGGAGCTTAAAGTGGCAGCTAAACAGGCAAATGTCGTTGCTCGTATCAAGCAGATCCAATCGGAGGGTGTTGAGGCGATTGCAAGAGGAAATATTGCCCCTTTCGAAGGCTTTACTCCTGAATTTCTTGGAGATCAATGCGGTGTTTTTGCACGGTACACTGCTCAATCAGAATCCACGTGTCTCAGTATGCTTCGCCCACTTGTGGAGAACATTGAGCAAGAGAGTAATTCCGAGTTGTTCATGGTTGGTAGAGACTTCCGTTTACATACGACTGTGATGAACGCAACCGGTCCCAAGGAAGCATTTGAAACTTTCAAACAGAAAGTCGTTCCGTCACTACCAACGCTCGAAGGTCTTGAGGTGGAGTTCACTCGGTTGATTGCTGACAAAAGTGTCATCATACTTTGTGCAGAGTATGTTCCTGACGAGGTGCGTAACATGCGAGAAATCCTTTGGGAGGAATTTGCAGAATGTGGTCTCAAACCAAAAGCAATCGCAGATATTTTCCACTGTACGATTTCTCGGATGATGAAAGTGGGAAATAAGCTCGATGTGTACCGGGATCGAGTACACATTGGCGATACTACTTTCAGTGAATCGCCAATTGTACTCAAAATTGAGCATGCACGTTTCAGTCCCGCGATGGATTTGTTTACGATGTAGAAGATTGAACGGTCTCGTTCTGAAGTGTGCCGGTGTACAATGTACGTCGGCTTTTTTTTATTTACTTTTTGCTAGTTTCCAAATGTATGCGTATGTGCGCTTGATTGTCTTGATGCGATTTTGGAAACTTCCACCCCAACTTGATTCTCCATGTAATCGGTTTTTGAACTCAACATCAATAGTCTTGATTGTGTATCCGTGAATTTTTGCTTGGTATAGCAAGTATAGATCTAGAGAAAAATCTTTTGGAGCGTTGGTAAGTAGCTCAATGCATTCTTTGAAAAATACTTTTGGTTGTGCATTAATTTCAACGAGTACCTTTCGGAGGATTACACTTGCAATAACTGCCATACCGTAACTGAGAACTACCTGGGGAAGTGGGCGATTGATACGTGCTCCTTTGACGAGTGTCCTTTTATTGGTCTCGTTTTTTAACACGTCAAATGCAGTGAATACATCTTTTGGATCAGTCTGCATATCACTGTGGGTCCATCCAACAATGTCTCCCGTCGCAGCTCGGACCCCGGTCATTATGGCGTTGCCGTATCCGCCATTAGGAGAGTATGAAATAAATTTTGCAAACGGGTATGAGTTATTTCCTGCAAATTGTGTAAACACTTCAGCGGTATTGTCCTTTGATCCATCGTTAATACAAATCAGTTCAAAGTCGTATGAAGAAGCGAACTTTTGAAATACTTGTAATACTAATGGAATATTTTTTTCTTCGTTATAGAAGGGAACTACGATTGAAAGTTTCATGTTATTTTTTTGATACTGATCGAACGGTAAATTTTGTTTGGTATAGGTTGTTGGGGCGACTGTAACGGAATCGCTCAAAATTTGGATTGTGAGCGATGAAATATGCGTCCGTTATCTCCCTTGCATCATACAAGATTTCTATTTCCATATCGTGCTCTTTTCTCCATTCCCGCATCTGAGTTTCAAATGCGACAGAAGGGCTGACATACAAATACGTCTTACCTGCTTCAAATATTTTAGGATGCATGAACGTCACCGGAGTCTTGTTCTCTGCATACTTGTAATAAATATCATACGAGCCATCGTGTATTCCAATTGTAGACACTTCAGGATCAGTGGTGTTTAGAAACACCGTTCGGTCGGCAGTATCAAACCCACGCAGGAATACACAATACATACCAAGTACAGAGAGGATGGTAAGCGCTGAAACTGATACGTATGTAGGTATATGAATCCCAGTTTTTTTCGAGAGGATAGATAATCCCTGTGCAATGGAGATAAATAGTATTGGTATAAGGAAAAGGATATGGCGTGTTGGAGCAAAACTTAGGGTGTGGAGGATTGCTAATACTATATATAGAGCAAGTACGAGAAGACAGATTTGTTTAACTAATGAATGAACGGACCCTTCTGTTTGTTTGGGAATGAAAAACAATAGTGATGAGGCGAGTAGTAATACACCCATGCTGTACTGTAAAAGATTGAATGGTGCTGAGTGTGTGTACCAACTAAAGAAGTTAAGTACGGTGTAATAGACATCAGAAGGAAGCGTTGCAAATGTTGCAGATCCTCTAAAACCTTGACCTGGAAGGAAGAAAAGAATTGTAGCTGTACCAATTAATATAATTGCTGGAAGTTGTGATTTTATTGTTCCCCAAAACCATACACCAAACTTTTTAAGTGAACGAGACTGTGTCTGTTTCCACCATTCAAATAATCGAATGAACATGAAGGCAAGCCAAAACAGTAAAATGAGGTAATTGAAAAAGATCAATACTCCTGTTAACCAAGCAATATGTCGGTGTATCTCAGGGTGTTTGTAATAGGTGACTAGAAAGTATAACCACAAGAATTCTGTTGTGAAATTCCACACAGTACTACCAACATGAATTCCAGACGAGTAGATACTTATCGAGAACAACATGAGAAAACATACAAGCGAATTTACACCATCTGAAACTCCAAGTTTTCTGTTAATGAGAAATAGTAGTAAAACAGATACATGAAATAGTGTAATGGATACGACCATTGATCGAGACATAAACGTCAAATAATCTGCGTTTGGTCCGGAAACCAATCCATACACAAAACCAGCACCTGGTGAGTATGTTGATCCAATTCCCATTGAGAAAAAACTCTGTACTGCAAAAGGCAAAGGAGCGGAAGAAATTGCTTGTGTTAGACCGTACCTAAATGTACTTAGTAGTGATGCTTGTGTTAGTTGATTAATGAGAAATTCATCACTAAAAGATGAAAGGTATGTGTTTTTAATCGAACGAATTGAATCGTGCGAAAGAATTTTTTCAGCTGTACTTGTTGAAATAAAACTACCGTGAGGATAGAGAAGTGCAATAAAGCGTAATGTTGACCCAGGAAATTCGTATAGGATGTTATAGGTCCCTGAAGAGTCCACTTCTTGGAAGTGATAATTTCTAGAAGTGATATGCCATACCCAGCTTGCTGCTAGGACGGTGATGAAAAGTAAAACAAGTACGCTGACTCTATTTTTTCTTTGTTTCGAAGTATCGCTGCCAGTATTCATATGTCTTTAATTCAATAGGGGTTCCCCATGAAAGGAATGTGTCGATTTCAAAAACCTTAACTTTGTGATTGTTTTTTACCAATACGTTGGTGCATTCATCAAGTGAAAATTCAACGCCGCTCTTTAGGTTCTTTTCAATCATTTCCTTTACATTGTCAAAACAGGTCTTTGCTTTTCTGTAGCTAAACCACCCAACAACAGCATGGTCTTCAAGGGGGTGGTCAGAAAGTGGAACTTTGTACTGTACCTTTTTTACTAGACCTTGCTCGTCTGCATCAATCCATCCATAGGCACTTGGTTGTGTCTGCATTGGAGGATAGTGTCTAAATGACCATATAAGTGCATCTTGATCTTCAGAAAGCAGGTCGCTTTCAAACTTATTCATATCGTATGTTGGACCTGCGTCACAACTTGCAATTGTAAGCACTGATTCTGGATCGATGGCATCAACAGCCTCAAGTGCACTATGGGCTTGTCCTTGTAGCGGACTTGTTTGGACAATAATTTGTGCCTCGGGGAAATATGAAAGTAGGAGGTTTGTTATGTCGTGGTTATTAACATAATCACCTGAAACAACAAAGATTAACTTATCCGCCTTTGGCATGCTGTGAACAGCAGAAATGACCATAGGAAGGCCGTTTACAGGAATTAGGGGTTTGGGAATACTATAACCTGCGTCTGCAAATCTTTTCCCTCTTCCAGCCAGTAGCATTAAATTTGTCCGCATGTTACTTATTGAAGTGTTTTGACCAATATTGATATTCTCTCACATCCTCTGGTTTACCCCATGAGATGAAAAAGTCTATTGGGTGCAATACGTTTTTGAGCTTGTCTTCTATAAGGAGGTTGTGGATCATACTGATATAAAACTCATCGTTACATCGGATATCAAGGTCAATTAATTTTTTAAAGTATTTTTTAACCAAAGCTCCGCTTTTGAAGTAGTGTACACCAGCGGAAGTCCATGAGTCCATTTTATTTGGTGTGAAAGAAAATTTTTCACGTACTTCTAGTACTTCGTCATCATTTTCGTCTGTGCGAGCTGTGGCGTAGAGGCCTTCTTGTAGAAGTGGTGGATGAAAACCTTTAAAAGCAACGACACCAGCTTCGGCGTTAGTATCCTGCATATGTTGTACAAATTCTTTAAAGTTCCACGGTGTGTGTATGTCACAGTAACACGTGACGACAGGAAGGTTGTCGTCAATGTGCTCGACTGCTTGGAGAACCGTGTATACCGGACCAAGTCTGTGTTCAGGAATAGCAACTACTTTACCGTGAGGAGCAACTCTTTGTAGTACATCTCGCATGTTTGTATTTGCGAGGTGGTTTTCATTTGCGATAAATATTAACTTTTCTACATCAGGAAACATGTTTACAATGTGTTCGATAACTGGTTTTCCGTCGATATCGATAAGTGGCTTAGGATCCTTATATCCTGCAAATTGGAATCGTTGGCCTAATCCTGCCATTGGAATAATTACTTGCATATTATTTCTTGTTCAATGTTTCCCATGCATCAGCGTATTTTAGAGATGTCATCACTGCATCAAGCTTAAATTTCAATGACTTAATTTTCTTGATGTACTTAGAAATCTCTTGAGGGCGGCCCCAACGCTCAGGACACACAAGGCATGTTTTATATCCTTTCATTTGCTTAACAATCTTAGGTGAGAGGGGAAGTTTTGTTGGAATATCGATCCATAACCAATCAGCTTTTTTCTTGTACTTAAGTGCCATTTCAATTGGTTCGTTCTCTGAGTATCGAATAGCGATATTTTTAAATCCATCAGTTGTTGCGTGATGGATCCAGTACGGCTCTACATCGAGAAGGAAGTAGTTTTTGATTTTATATTTCTTTGCGAGATCAATAACACGCTTTTCAATTCCAGCTTCTTTGATATTGAAAATTACAAATGCGTGTTTATATCCCTTTAGATATTCCTCAAGCTCATCTCCGTCTTCAAAAGGTTCGTGTGTGAGTACTAGTTTGTCTCCAAACCCTCTGATGTCAATTTCGACTCCATAGTGTGTTGGAATCTTGGCAAGTTGTTCGATCTTATTTACACGATGGATAATGACCTGCATATAGTGTCCCGTTGTTTGTAGACGGTATCGTAGCATATTTATGCAAATGGTATACTTTCAGCCACGTAGACCTCTATGGATGTATTTAATCGAAAAACAGCAATACAATTTCGAAATTTTGCTGTTGTCGGGGTCATTAGCACTATCTGTAACTATTCTATATTTTTCGTTCTATTACGTACTGCAAACGTTCAGTACCTTCTCTCGAGTGCAATCGGATTCATTGTCGGCATCTTCATTAGCTATGAATTGAACCGAAGGGTGTCTTTTGAGTCAGGTGGATATCGAAAAAGAAAAGAATTTATGTTGTATGCAGCAGTCTGTCTATTCTCGCTTGTGTTGAGTCTACTTACACTTCGTCTACTGGTAGAGGTTTTTACTATGAATGTGCTGTTGGCAAATGTGTGCGCAATTGGAGTATCTACAATCACTAACTTTATCGGTGCAAAAATCGTAGTGTTTAAAGCTAAGGAAGTTTTTTAAGTGTAAGGAAGTAAAAGGAACCCAAGAAAGGAAATATCTTTCCTAGTGCACTATCGATCCCTATCCACACCTTGAACCCAATCGGGAATTTTTTTAAGAGAAACGATCGAACTCTATATGGCATGGGTACTATATTTGCTCCTTGGGATGCGATGATGGTAAAACCAGCTTTCTTTAATAAAGCTTTGGTTTTCCAAAAAGGGAAAGAAATATGACGGATCATTTCCCACTCGAGGTACGATAGTCCGGATTCTTCAGGTGTACTAAAAACATTTGTGTCTCTCTGTGCAAGTCGAGTGAGTAATTCTCTGTGTCTTTTTCCGAAACGTACTTTTATGTAAAACAGACTAAAAGCATTAGGAATAGAGACTAGTGCGACACCGTTTGGTGTAAGTGTTCTGAAAAGCTCAGAAACTGCTTTTTCGTGGTTGGGAATGTGTTCTAACACTTCTGAGCAGATACAGACATCAACCATTGCGTCACCGAGAGGAATTTGCCTAAGGTCAACAGCTTCTCCATGAATATTTGAAATATTTTTTGTATGTTTTTTTGCGTGTTCAAGCTCAGAGGCATCGAACTCAAACATATACACTGATTTGTAGAGTGGTGCAGCAAACGCGCTGTATGGACCGCGACCTGCCCCTGCATCAAGTAGTGTGTGAGATGGGTTTGCATACTTTTGTATGAACGTAGAAACAATTTGTGCTTTACGATGGTGGTAATATCGATTGTTTACGCATGGATCAGGATACTCGTGGAACTGATCCATTTGAGGGATGCTAAGTGTTGATAGTAAATCGTGGTTCATTATTTTCCTTTAATCACTAACCGCATACGTTTAAGCAATATAAACACATAAATGATGGTTCGGTTTACAATTGCAAGGAGTGAAAATTTTTTATGTGTGTATCGAATAGGGAGATACTGTAAATGGGTGTAATTCATACGCATGTTCCAAATAAGTTGATTTGGATGGTCCTGTGGAGTGTTCCAGCCTGCATATTTAGTACCGTCATGTGCGTAGAAATTTGGATTGTCTTTTCTGAGGAAGATATTAAGCAGGGTGGTGTCGTGTCTAAATTTTTCGCAGGATCGAACAATGTCTGTTTTGTTAACTCCTTTGTTTCTCCATTGGTCACCTTTTGAAAAACCAAGGCAATATCCTTGTTTTGATGCTTCGTGCATTGAGGATAATTGGTTCGAAACAGAGCCGTCTTTTTTAAATCCAAACACTCCAGCAGTAACAGAGGATTCATTTAAAATCGCAGGATCTGCCTTGAATGTCTCAATGTAATCGACGGGGATGATCTCCTTATTCGACACACCTTGTGAGACAGCAATGTACCCATCCTTATTTATTATAGAAAAAATCTCATCGAGACTGCGGAGTACTTGAGTACCAGCATCAAGATAGAAGTTTAATTCTGCAAATGGATTGCAGAAAATGTAGGACTTCCATGTGTAGCAGCTACGCCAGAACGATACAAACGGTGGAAGGGTAATAACTGTCACGCCTTCAATCGTTTCAAGTTCTTTTCTAAAGATTTTTGATAGTCCTAGGTCGTATACAAAAATCCGAATCACTGGAGAGTGATTTGTTTTTATAGAACCAATTAAATTCAGAACCGATGGAAAGAATTTATTGGATGCGGATGTGATGATGCAGGTGTTCATTGGTGTTTAAGGTTTTGTCGGATGGATTGAAGAATATAATACAGTGTACGGAGTATTGAGTTATATCTTGTAGGGTGAGGCTTTCTTCCAACTTGTGTTTGAAATTCTTGTTGTAGTGTCTGAATGTGCCACATATCTATTGGCTCAAAGTATGCAATGGAATGTGTCTTAAACATTTCGTGCAGTTCTTGTAGGTGCCACGGATTTGTGGTCTCTACAATGTTTGTGGGAATGAAAGACTTCTCATCAATCCACTCGGGGGGTGTTGCTGATAATTTTGTTCGGGAAGTGTCTAGAGAGGATTCATACTTTAAATTAATAGCCTTTATTTTTGTGGGATCAGCAATGTATTCCTT
Organism: Candidatus Paceibacterota bacterium; assembly: GCA_035438625.1. Lineage (NCBI taxonomy): Bacteria > Bacillati > Minisyncoccota > Minisyncoccota bacterium. The sequence continues at coordinate 86,140 of DAORIS010000002.1, read as the reverse complement.
GCACCTGTACCACGCTTGTTTAAGCTGCACTTCGTTCCAATAAAGGTATTGAAGATGAAGAAGTGGTGAGGGTAGTATGGTATTTTTTTCAGCAGTAATGGTTGGGATGCGATTGGTGTGATCATTGATCACAACAGATTGTTCATACGACATGATTCGGTCATCATAAAATATGCACGCTTTGTAGTTATTTCCCCACGGCCAGTCAGTTCGGTACACCTCTGGTTTTTTCCATAACTGTATCCAGGGAAGTGAAACGTTAAAGCCTGACCCCTTCTGTTTAAGGTGATCAATAATTAATGGAACAGAATGTGCCGGAATCCGTTCGTCGACATCAAGGCAAACAATAATGTTTTCTCCTTCAATTTCTCGAGCTTTGGTAAGCAGATCCCACCTCACTTCATTTGAGTGTGACGGGCGATGGTTTTGTATGACTGATACTTTTGGGAACTGCTTGTATATTTCAGTGCTTCCATCTGTCGATTCTTGATCGGCAATAATTATATAGTCAGCAAAAGAGGACAAGAATGTAAGAAATGAAGGTAAGAGCCTAGCTTCGTTTCGTGCTGGTGTAACTGCAATTATTTTCATGCATTAATTACCGTTCCGAACTTTAATATTTTCGGCAACTTTTTCGTTTTCTTTCGTGAGTCGCTCGCTCCTTTTTCCAGAAAGAGTTTGTCCGTCGCTCGTAAATGTTCCGCCGATAATTTCTGATTTTTGAAACACTGCCATGTGTGCTGCTTTTGTACACCATTCAAAATCTCCAGCGATCGTAAACCACTCATCGAACGGACCAACTTTTGAATAAAAGTCCTTAGAAAACATAAAGAACGGTCCGCAGTTCATGTGTTTGGTAAATGTTTCTTTTGAAAATGCAGGCAAATCAATTTTCTTTATCTTCGCCAAGAGTTTAAATGGTCCAACTTTTACATATCGCTTGTATGTAAACGGGAAGTACACAACTGGTGCACCGCTTTTTACTCGCTCTATTCCATCAACGATTCCTTCGCTTGTTCGAATATCATCTACATTCCAAAACGTACATGCAAATCCCTTTGATTCTCGGACACCCCTATTCCAAGTTGCATAAAGTGTTTCTCTTGGCACATCGATCCATCTAAACCATGGGTTTGCTTGTAGTCGCTCACATACTGCAGTTTCAAGTTCCGTTGCGTCGTTTGTTATTGCGATCACTTCAAACGAGACGTTGTCTTTCAGTAGTTTTTTTGCACATTTTTGAATATGTCGCTCGTAATTTTCAATATGCTCGTCTGTCTTGTAGAGGGAAGTGATGATTGAACAAGAAACGTTTTCCATAGTGTTTTGGTTAATCCATTAATTAACGGAAATGTGAAATAGATGTTAGCACAAGGAGCGCGTGTTCGCGGGTTGATTTCAGTAGCAATATCGACAGCGGCATGAGTGAATATGAAACAAGGGTTGCGACTGCAGCACCGTATATTCCGTAGCGAGGAATTAAGAAAATGTTCAAAACAATGTTCGCAACCATTCCAAGGAATGTCATGAAAAATGTTACTCGTGTCAATCCTTTTGTGACAAGGTGTTGCTGGATAATCATTGCGAGGAATATTGGTATGGTTGCACACACATAAATCCTAAGGACTAATATCGACATATCGTATGCTGGTCCATAGAGTGTGTGAATGATAAATGGCGCTAAGACAAATACTGAGGCGCTAATCGCAATTCCAAGCCACCAGAGTAGGAAATATAGGCGTTTCATCCTAAGGGTATATATAGATGTGTCTGTTAGGTGGGCATTAACCATTGCAGGAAACAGTGCTGATCCTAAAATTCCAGGAATGAAATACCACAGTTCTGCAATACGAACAGCAGAATCATAAAATCCTACAGATGTTTCATTTACCATGTTTTTAAGCATCACTTGATCTATGCGTGAGTAGATGACGATAAAGGCACTCGATAAAATTAGTGGCCATGATTCTTTGATGAATATTTTTGCAATATTCATATCAAAACTTAGTTTGTAGATATGCCTGCTGTAGTGTTTTACATATAGAAAGACTAGTCCAACGGCATAGAGAATTGGTTCGATGAAGAACACCCCGATAATAAACTCAATTGGCAGACCTGAGAAGACAACAATAATTTTAAGGACACTCAAAATCAACACGACCCATATCGAAAGGAGCGATGGATATTTAGAACGAACATCAACTTGAAATAGTGTATTAAAGACACCGAACGCAGAAAAGAAATATGAAAACGACATAAATGCAATCAAAAGCGTCAAGAACGCGCTGTTGTCGATCGCGATGCTGGTGGTAATTAAGAGTAGTGTCGAGACAACAGCACCGGTTGTTTTTATAATAAACGCTGTGCCTAACAATGTTCCACGATTTTCTTTCTGTACTAATAATTCACGAGACAAAATCTGATCTATTCCTAAGTTTGCCAATACTGATCCAAGGCCAGCGAAACTAAGGATATAACTAACCGTTCCATATGACTCTGGTCCGAGTGTTCGGATGACATATGTTGTGGCAATAAAGCCAACTACCATGTTTGTCAGGCGACCAATAAATAACCACGAGGTGTTATTAAAGTATTTCTTAAAACCAGCACTTCCCAGGAAGGTCTGGAGTCTCTGGGTTTTAGTATGCATCTTTGATAGTTCTTTCTACCATGCCAGTAAGAGAAAATCTTTCTAGGATTGTAGTTCGTAAATTCATACCAAATTGAGAACGTTCTGGGTTAGTACATAGCGCATCAATTGCTCGAGTAAGTTCACCGATGTTCTCTGGTGGAATAAGTATACCTGTCTTATTGTGTTCAATGATTTCAGGCACTCCAGCAATTGCTGTTGCGATAGTTGGAAGGGACGCGGCACCAGCCTCTAATAACACGTATGGGAGTGCCTCGTCTCGTGAAGGCAGAATAAATATGTCGAAGGCAGGTAATAGCGCTGACGCATTAGAAATAAAACCTGTGAAAGAAACTTTATCTTGGAGCCGAGTGGTAGTCGCCAATTCAATAAGTGAATCTTTGCTTTCTCCTGCACCGATAATCCATGCGTGAAATGGACGAGAAACATTCGTAAGAGAATTGATAAGTATATCTAATCCTTTTCTCGGGTGGAGTTCTGCAAGTGTGCCAATCCATAGTGTTTCTGGGGAGGTGGGCACATGTCCAGGTGTATGTGAAAGTAGTTTTTCTCGAGCCGTTTCTTTTGATAATAATTCTTGCTGTGGAATGCCGTTATGGATCACAATAATTTTTTGTTCATTAATGAACGGTAACTGGAGTACATCCTCTTTTGTTTTTTGGGAAACTGCAATCACTTTGTGGCAGAGGGAGATGATTACAACGTAACAAGCCTTAAGGATTGTGCTCATTATCCACGAGCGCTTTTGGTTGAATGCCCAACCATGTCCCGTGAATACTATTTTCTGAATACGTGCGATACGTCCAGCGAGTACGCCAAGTAACCCAGCTTTAGAACTATTCAAGTGAATGATGTCGGGTCGTTCTTTTCTTAAGATTGATAGCAGTGAGAAAAATGCTTTGAGGTCTTTAAAAATTCCAATGTCACGCTCTAATCCTTTAATCTCAATTGTCCCAATACCAGCTACCCCCAGCTTTTCCTTGAGTAACCCAGAGCCTCCAAAAGCAACACAAATCTCAAATTCCTCTGACTTTTGTTGGTGAAGCTCTGTGGCTAATTCGAATACATATCGTTGTGCACCCCCAAAGTTAGACTTGGTGATAACAAAGAGAATCTTCCTCCTCCTTTTTTGATCCATACTGTATAGTGTAGCCCATGAATTTGAATAAAACACTACAATATATTGTTATCGGCTGTTTGGGACTGGTGCTGGCAGTACCGCTATATGTTTCAAATGAAATGTTTTTCCCATATATCGCTGGAAAAAACTTTGCATTTAGGGCGCTTGTAGAAATTGCATTGGTGGCATATTTGTTTCTTGCGTGGAGGGACGCACGTTTTAGGCCAAAGGCGTCTGGTCTTATGTGGTCACTTTTGGTTTTTGTGGTGATTGTAGGTGTTGCAAATATCTTTAGTGAAAATCCATATAAGAGTTTCTGGAGTAACTATGAGCGAATGGAAGGGTACATTGCACTCTTGCACCTCGGTGCCTTTGCATTCATCGCTTCAAATGTTTTTCGTACAACAAAAGAGTGGTTGTGGTATGCGGTTACATCGCTTTCAATAAGCGCAATCATGCTCTTAGTTGGATTGTCTGACGCAATTGGAGGACTTCTAAGTAATGGTGTTGCCCCACGTATTAATGTTATGCTCGGAAACTCAACATATGTTGGTGCATACTTTTTCATTCACGCTGGCATATTGTTACTGATTGCAGTGTCTGATAAAAAAGTACGACAAGAAAAATGGCGTATTGCAGCCTATGCTGTTGGAATCATTGCGTTTATTGCAGGTGTATTCTTTACCGGTACTCGAGGAACAGTACTTGGTATATTAGGTGGCTCGTTTGTTGCTGGAATTTTTCTCGCAATCTATGAACGTAATCATCCGCTCTTGAAGAAAATTGCAGCTGGAATGGTTATTGGCGTCACTGCACTTGTCGGATTGTTTTTCTTGTTAAAGGATACGGGCGTTGTGCAGAACGTTTCAATTCTTAGGAGATTTACAGAGGTAACACTCACAAACGCTGAAACTCAGGCCCGTCCAACACTATGGAAAATGGCATTTGAGGGAGTAAAGGATCGACCAATCTTTGGTTGGGGACAGGAAAGTTTTAACTATATCTTTTCTACCTACTACGATCCTGCAATTTATTCTCACGAACAATGGTTTGACCGCTCACATAATATGTTTATCGAGTGGTTGGTCACAACAGGAATTGTTGGTTTCTTGGCCTATATCGCACTAATTGCAATGCTTGGGTACACGCTCTGGAAAATACCAGGCGATCGCCTCTCAATTCTACAGAAATCAGTATTCACTGGAATACTCGTTGGTTACTTTATCCATAACTTGTTCGTGTTTGATAACTTGGCAAGTTATATTTTGTTCTTTGGAATACTTGCATTCTTCCATTCACAAATTGTTCCTCGAGATGTTGTTTCTAAAAAGGGAAACGCAGAAGCAGGTGATTCAGTACTCAAGACGCAAGTCATGCTTGTATGCGCAGTACTTTCACTTGTTGTTGTTCCGTATACGTTATACGCCGGTACATATAAGCCGTATGCAGCAAATAGGTCACTTCTCTCTGCGCTACGCATTATGGCCCAGCCGCCCAAGACCCAGGCAGAGCAAATGGCAAATTTCGAAGCCACCAAAATGTATTTCGATAAGGCGCTTTCATATGATTCGTTTGGAAACCAAGAAATTCGAGAGCAATACATTACAAATGCTGTAAATGTTGCTTCGCAAGCTGGTGCTGGAAATGAAGTTGGAATGGCTTTCTTGAATGACTCTCGTTTGGCGGGTCAGGATCAAATTGAAGAGTCTCCAAATGATCCACGTGCGTACTACATTCTTTCAACAAGTTACTCAAGGACAGGAGAAATTGATAAGGCAATGGAATTAATCCGAAAAGCACAGGAATTGTCTCCAAAGAAGCAGATGTTTATCTCTGATGAAATATCTTTCTTGCTTACCCAGGATAAATTTGAAGAAGCATTTAAGCGAGCTGAGTATGCAGTCAGTGTTCAAGAGAAAAATATTTCTATTGAAGGGTTGTATGTAGTTACAGCGCTTTATAGCAATAGAGATCAACTCGCCTTCGATACTATTGAAAAATACCCACAAGTCATGGAAAACAGTGGAGTAGTACAAGCACTTCTTATAACAGGACACACAGCACGAGTACTTCCGGTACTTGAAGCACAGGTTGCAGAACTGAAGAAACAAGAGAGGATTTCTCCAACATCTCACATTCTTCTTGCTGCGGCACGACTTGAGGTTGGTAACAGAAAGGGCGCACTCGAACTTTTGGCTGAACTTAAGACTCAAGCAGCAACAGCGGGTAACACCCAGATCGTTCAAGAAATTACTTCATATGAAGGCGCAATTAACGCCGGAACAAAAAGTATTATTCCAAAGCAATAACGGTTGACTCGCGAGGAAAGTGAAGTATAATTATGTAGGTGAGTGCGCTTAAAAGCGTACTACAGGACAAATGTAGCACGTAGCCCGCGAAAGCGGGCTTTCGTGTTTTTGGACGTTTCATTTTCTACGCGGTATACTTTTAGAGCACTGTTTTCAGTCGGTCACCGGTCGCACTCACATTTTACATTTGTCATTGGAGCTCGCCCCGGTGACCGACTGAGTACAGAGCATGCATATTAGAGAACACGAACCCCTTGCTTCACTAACTACTTTTCAAACTGGAGGACAGGCAGAGTTTTTTGTAGAAGTTGAAAATGAACAAGAATTAATAGAAGTTTTAGATTGGAATACAAAGAAGCAGTATCCAGTTTTTGTTTTAGGTGGTGGCTCAAACATTTTGATATCTGACACGGGCTTTCCTGGACTCGTCATTAAAAATAATATTCAAGCTCGCAATGAGATAGCTGAAACTGAATATGAATTTGGTGCGGGTGAAAACTGGGATGACGTTGTGCACTTTGCAGTGATGAATGATCTTCAGGGTATTGAAATGCTCTCGTATATTCCAGGAACTCTAGGAGGAGCGATTGTTCAGAATATCGGAGCGTACGGGGGAGAAATTGCAGATGTTGTCGTTACGGTTACCGCCATTAATATTCATACGCAAGAAAAGCGAATATTCCCCAAAGCAGAATGTTTGTTTTCATACAGGTATTCATTTTTTAAAACTATAGAAGGAAGAAATTGGATAGTTACCAGTGCAACATTACGATTTTCAAAAAGTAACAGTGGAAAAATCACCTTTAAAGAAGTTGAAGAAAAATTAGGAGGAAAAAAAGAAGCACTCATACAAGACATACGCAACACAGTCATTGCAATCCGTATGGCAAAGTTGCCTGATTGGAAACACATTGGTACCGCAGGGTCATTTTTTAAAAATCCATTTATAGAAAGTGGGATATACGAAACACTTACAGGAACATATCCAGAAATACCGGGGTTTCCAGTTGATGGAGGACGAATGAAAGTTCCACTTGGATGGATATTGGATAAGGTGTGTGGGTTAAAAGGATACACCGAAGGGTCTGTAGGTCTCTATGAAAAGCAGGCACTGGTCATCGTAAACCATGGTGGCGCAAGGACAGAGGATGTTGCTAAGTTAGCGGATTTTGTATCAAAAAAGGTACATGAAAAGACCGGCATTACCATCGAGCCTGAGGTTGAATATATTGGAGAAATTCAAGCGAAAATAAGCTGAAAACGTGCATATTTTGTGCTAAAATATCCCGATGCTGGAAAAATTGTTTGGAAGCCCAGAAAAGCGGGCTGTAAAGAAATACGCCTCTAAGATTGCTGAAATAAACACTCTTGAGAAGAAATACGAACCACTTTCACTTGAACAGTTGAAGGATGAAGCTATTGTGCTTAAAAAAGAAGTGCAGGCAGAAGGTAGGTCACTAGACTCAGTACTCACTCGCTCTTTTGCACTTACCCGTGAAGCAGCAAAACGAACTCTTGGTCAGCGTCACTATGACGTGCAGCTTGTTGGAGGACTTGTACTTAATTCAGGTGCGATCGCTGAAATGAAAACTGGAGAAGGAAAGACACTCGTTGCAACACTTCCAGTATTCCTAAATTCACTTGCAGGAAAGGGTGTACACGTTGTAACGGTTAACGACTATTTGGCACGTCGTGACGGTGTATGGATGGGTCAGATTTATAACGCTCTTGGAATGACTGTCGGTGTCATCAACGGTCAGGCATCATATCTCTATGATCCAACTCATGTAGAAGCAGACGAACATCGAGATGAAGTTGCTGCGTTTAAGGTTGTGTATGAATTTCTAAAGCCTTGCACAAGACGAGAAGCGTACCAAGCAGATATTACATACGGAACAAACTCTGAATTCGGTTTTGACTATCTCCGAGACAACATTGAGTACGATAAGCGCAACCTGAGGCAGCGCGGACATCCATTTTCAATCGTGGACGAAATTGACTCAATCTTGATCGACGAAGCACGTACTCCACTTATCATTTCTGCACCCGCACAAGAATCAGAAAATCTCTACGCTCGATTTTCACAGATTGCTGACAGATTAAAAGAAGAAGAGCATTACACGGTTGATGAAAAGCACCACCAGATCGCGCTAACTGACGCGGGTATTCGCGAAGCTGAAAAGCAGTTAGGTGTAGAAAATATTTATACTGACGCTGGAATTAAATATGCGTATCACCTTGAGACTGCGGTTAAGGCAAAGGCACTCTACAAGCGAGAAAAAGAATATGTTGTGCGAGATAACGAAGTAATTATCGTTGATGAATACACTGGACGATTGCAACCAGGACGACGATGGTCAGGTGGAATTCACCAGGCTGTTGAAGCCAAGGAGGGAGTGCTTGTGCAACGTGAGACACGAACATTTGCTTCAATCACATACCAAAACTATTTCAGGCTGTACGAAAAGTTAGGAGGAATGACTGGTACTGCATATACTTCACGAGAAGAATTCTTTAAGGTATATGGACTTGATACTGTTCCAATCCCAACAAACCGTCCGGTAGTTCGTGATGATAAAAATGACCTCATTTTCCAAACAGAACATGGAAAGTTCACTGCGCTTGCGAAACATGTAAAAAAAATCCACCAGACAGGACAACCGGTACTTATTGGTACGGTTTCAATTGAAAAGAACGAAGAACTTTCTGAGTACTTGAAAGTTGCTGGTGTTCCGCACCAAATGCTTAATGCCAAGAACCACGAGCGAGAAGGAGAAATTGTGGCAGAGGCTGGAAAGAAAGGCGCTGTAACGGTGGCAACAAACATGGCTGGTCGTGGAGTCGACATTAAACTCGGAGGAGCAATGGCACCAAAGGAATTGTCTGAAGAGGTAAAAAGCCTTGGAGGACTACATGTTATTGGTACCGAGCGTCATACTGCACGTCGTATTGATAACCAACTCCGAGGTCGCTCAGGACGTCAGGGTGACCCAGGATCAACTCAATTCTTTGTGGCCTTTGATGACATGCTTATGCGTGTGTTTGCGGCTGACACGGTAAAGAAAATGATCGGTAGGTTGGGACTTCCAGAAGATGAGGCTATCCAAAATCGAATGTTGAGTAGGTCACTTGAATCAGCACAGACAAAAATCGAAGGAATTAATTTCGATAGCAGAAAGCAGACACTCCAGTATGACGACATTTTGAACCATCAGCGTAAGATTATGTATGAACGTCGTCGCAAGCTTCTTACGGCTGAAGGTGACGAGGTTCTTGAGATTGCAAAAGAGTTTCTTACTAAAGGAGATTACGGGGTTTCAGTAGAGGAAGTTGATAAAGTAATAGAGGACCGTGTACAGGCACTTGGAAAAGAAGAAGCCAGTGCGGGAATACGTCGGTTGCTTCTCCAGACAAACGATATGTTGTGGATAGATCACCTAGAAGAAATGGAGTATCTCCGAAGTTCAGTAAATCTCCGTTCATACGGACAACGCGATCCACTTATAGAGTACAAGCGAGAGGGTCTAAGAATTTTCAAGTCAATGCAATCAGTCCTGATTTCCCAGGTGATGGAAACAATTCCTCGAATTGGAGCAGGTGCGTTTGCAAAAGAAGAGAAAGCAATGGAAGACATTGAACGCAAGGCAACATTTATTACAGACGATGGGAGTGGAGGAGTATCTAAGTCCGGAGGAGAAACACACGGTGAAGAATTAGGAAGGAACGATAAAATTATTGTTCGTAAGGGTGGTGAGCAAAAAGAAATAAAATTTAAACACCTTGATAAATACCTCAAAGACGGATGGCAACGATAGTGTAGTGACCGTCAAAACACCTGGTAGTGAAGTACAGATCTCCATGATGGAAATGGGGAAGGTGTTTACTCGTACAGATGAAGCATGGGAAGGAATGTTTCAAGCAATAGCAAATGCCAAGAAAAGTATTGATATTGAGCAATACATTATTGCAGCTGATTCGGTTGGCGGAAGGTTGCTACAGTCACTTGTGGAGCGAGCAAAAGCTGGTGTGAAAATTCGGGTGCTGTGCGATATGGTTGGAAGTAACTCACTGTACTATTCCTCTGTTCCAGATGAATTGCGACTACTTGGTATCGATATTAGGTTTTTCAATCCAGTCAGTCTCTGGAGATTCGTGAACTTAAATTTTACCGGTAATTTCTTTCGTGATCACAGGAAGTTATTGATCGTTGATGGAACGGACGCATATGTTGGTGGTGTTAATTTCCGTGAAGACATGAAAGATTGGCGGGACACTGTTATCCAGGTTGGTGGTGAGTTTGTAAAAAATTTAATCTTTACATTCGACCTAACATGGAGCCGTGTACTTACCGGTAAATATAAGCGGTATAAAAAACCTCCTGTATTTGATAAAAAGCACGAAGTTCTCATCAACTCTCCACGTCTTAAACAACGTTTGATCTACTACGCACTCATTGAACACATTCGCGCAGCAAAAAAGTCCATTTGGCTTTTCACACCATACTTTGTTCCTGATAAACGATTTATGCGAGTACTTCGTATTGCAATGCGTCGAGGTGTTGATGTGCGACTCACAGTCCCCGAAGTGTCAGATAACCCACTCGTAAGCTATGCACAGCCTTGGTATGTCACTCGAATACTTCGTGAAGGAGGAAGGGTCTTCCTATATCGACCAAGTTTTATGCATGCAAAATACGCCATCATTGATGGAGAATGGGCAACACTTGGATCATGTAATTTCGATAACTTAAGCTTTAGGTTTAACCACGAATTGAATATTGGAACTGAAGACATGTCTCTAATCTCGATGCTTCAGGGTCATGCGGAGGAAGATTTTACACAATCCACAGAACTGACTAAAGAGTCGTGGAAAAAGCGATCGCTCGCTTCAAGGTTCACTGAATTCTTGTGCCTGCCTCTGCACGACTTCCTATAACCTGTTACAATATTCCCCTACAACTAATTAATCTGTATATGGCAACCATCAAAAAAGTTTGGGCACGTGAAATTCTCGATTCAAGAGGTAATCCGACTGTAGAAGTTGAGATGTGGCTCGATGATGGTTCATTCGGCCGTGCTGCGGTACCGTCAGGGGCCTCAACTGGGTCACATGAAGCAGTGGAACTTCGAGATGGTGAAAAGCGATATGGTGGAAAGGGTGTTGAGCATGCCGTTCGAAATGTAAATAACACTATTTCAACTGAGATTGTTGGTAAAGAATATGACCAGCGGTCAATCGACAATGCACTCATTGAACTTGATGGAACAGAAAACAAAGGAAACCTAGGTGCTAACGCAATCCTTGGTGTTTCTATGGCATTTGCCCATGCAACAGCCGCTTCAGAGAAGAAGCCTTTGTACCGATACTTCCATGATGTTGCCGGACTTGGAAACAAGTTCCTCATGCCAGCACCAATGATGAACGTATTAAATGGTGGAAAACATGCTGAAAACTCAACCGATCTGCAAGAGTTTATGGTTATGCCACTTGGTGCAGAATCATTTAAAGAGGCCCTACGGTATGGTGCTGAAACATTCCATGCGCTCAAGAAAATCCTTTCATCAAAAGGATTAAACACTTCAGTTGGGGATGAAGGAGGTTACGCGCCATCACTTCCATCAAATGAAGCTGCAATTGAGGTCATTCTTCAGGCTATTGAAAAGGCTGGATATACTCCTGGAAAAGATATGTGCATTGCAATTGACGCAGCGGCAGCAGAAATATATGAAAATGGAATTTACAACCTAAAGACAGAAAACAAAAAGCTCACCTCAACTGAAATGGTTGGGTACTACTCAGATTGGGTGAAGAAATATCCAATCGTATCTATCGAAGATGGTCTCGGTGAAGATGATTGGGATGGATATGTTGAGTTCACATCAAAGCTTGGAAAGAATGTGCAAATTGTCGGTGACGATTTGTTTGTAACAAATATCACACGTCTACAGAAGGGAATTGACACAAATGTTGGAAATTCAATCCTCATTAAGCTCAACCAAATTGGAACAGTTTCAGAAACTATTGATGCAATCGCGATGGCACACAAAGCGGGGTACACAGCTATCGTTTCACATCGTTCAGGTGAGACCGAAGATTCAACCATTTCAGATTTTGTAGTTGGACTTGGTACTGGACAGATCAAGACTGGGTCACTCTCACGAAGTGATAGGTTGGCAAAATACAACCAGTTGTTGAGGATCGAAGAGGAACTCGGTGCGGAAGCACAGTATGCTGGTGCAAATGCTATCAAGCAGAAGCGATAAAAACTTGTATGTCGAAAAAGCAAACCGCACTAATTATTCTTGATGGGTGGGGCTATAGAGAAGACGCTACGCACAATGCTGTTGCAGAGGCCAAGACACCTGTCTTTGATGCGCTTTGGAAAGAATACCCACATACGCTACTTGAAGCATCAGGACTGGCTGTTGGTCTTCCAGAAGGTCAGATGGGGAACAGTGAAATTGGGCACACAACGATTGGTGCTGGAAAACCAATTGATACGGACCTTGTTCGAATTGCAAAGGCGATTAAAAATGGGGAGTTTGAAAACAACCCGTCGTTTATTGCATTGTTTGATCATGTAAAAAAACACGGATCATTACTTCATGCAGTGGGGCTACTTGGTGATGGTGGAGTACATGCACACAGTGAACACTTGTTTGCTTTTCTTCGTGCGGCAAAGAAACATGGAATTGGTACGGTTGCGTTACATCTTTTTACTGATGGAAGAGATACGCCGCCTCAAAGTGCGGCAGGATACTTACGTGATTTAGAAAAAGTACTGGCAGAAATTCAGATTGGTTTTATCGCCACACTTTCTGGCCGATTCTTTGCAATGGACAGAGACAACAACTGGGACCGTTTGGCGAAAGCTGAGAAGGCCATTTTCCATTGTGAAGGTAATGTGTGTGAGTTAAAAGACATGCCTGCTTCAGCACATGTTGAAAAATTATATAAAGATGGAAAGCTTGATGAACACATTGAGCCGTTGGTGTTTACTCAAGAAGAAGAGGGGGCGATTGGAACATCACCACTTGGAAGGAGTTCAGCACTTTCTAATGGTGATGCAGTATTTTTCTTTAATTTCAGACCAGATAGAGCCAGAATGCTTTCAAAGAAGTTTCTTGAAAAGGTATCAGCTCACAATGTGTTGTTTACAACAATGACGTCATATGGAAGTGAGTACCCATCGCTCGTTGCGTTCCCGTCAATTTCAATTGAAACCACACTCGGTGCTGAAGTTTCAAAGGCGGGACTAACCCAAGCTCATTTTGCTGAGACTGAGAAATTTCCACATGCAACGTACTTCTTAAATGGAGGTAGAGAGCAACCACACGAAGGAGAAGAACATGTTCTTCTTGCATCACGTAAAGATGTGTCAACGCATGATCAAGCTCCTGAGATGCGTGCAGAGGCGATTGCTGATGAAGCAATTAAGCGAATAGAAGCAGGTGTAGATTTCATTTTCATTAACTTTGCAAATCCAGATATGGTGGGGCATACCGCAAATGTGCCAGCAATAATTACCGCTGTTGAAACGGTAGATACTCAGTTAGGACGGGTACTTGATGCGCTTCATACTCGTGGTGGAAGTGCGTTTGTGACAGCCGACCATGGAAATGCAGAAGTGAATATTGATGCGGTGACGGGAGAAAAGCACACTGCTCACACCCTAAATCCGGTACCAGCAATCATCACAGGACTACATCCTGGAGCACAAGTATCTTCTGGTGGATCACTTGCTGATATTGCCCCAACCGTACTCTCACTTCTTGAAATTCCGACCCCTACTCAAATGACGGGAAGAAATCTGGTAGTATGAGGTCGTTATAGGGCGATTAGTATAGTTAATTCTTGTTTATGAATAATTCCCTCGCGCAACATATATTTTTCTTTGCAATTTTCGTTTTAGCCTGGGTATTGATGTACAACGTCTTGGCACCATTTCTTGTACCAGTACTCCTTGCGCTTGTGTTCTCAGTGTTTTTCCAGAAATGGCATGAGCGGTTGATCCAAAAGACAGGAAACAAGAGTCTAGGAGCAATCCTTTCGGTACTTACTGTAGTTTGTATAATCCTTATTCCGGTTTCAATTATTAGTTTCCTTGTATTCAATGAAGCACGTGATCTTTACATTTCTCTTGCAAGCGACTCTGCCGGATCGTTATATAGAACTGCAGAGCAGGGCATTCAGCAGTTTGCAGAAAGGATTATCCCTGGAATCCAGGTAGATATTTCTGCGTATGTACAAAGTGCGTTGGCGTGGTTGATTAATAACACAGGGGTATTGTTCTCAAGTGCTATTACTCTCATCCTTGATGTATTCATTCTCCTCATCGCTCTCTACTATCTCTTCAGAGATGGAAAGGAGTGGCGTACATATTTGATCCGTCTTTCACCACTTGATTCTTCAGACGATGAACAGTTGATGAAGCGAATTGAGCTGACTATTAACTCTGTAATAAGAGGTTCACTTATTATTGCTATTATCCAAGGATTACTCGCGGCACTCGGTTTTGCAATCTTTGGTATTGCCAACCCTGCTCTTTGGGGAGTTGTAATTGCTATCGCATCCCTCATTCCCGGTGTTGGAACAGGTCTCATTAACATTCCAACGGTAATCATTCTCTTTGCAACCGGAGATCAATTTGCTGCTATCGGATACCTCATCTGGGCAGTTGCTATTGTAGGACTTGTAGATAATTTCCTCGGTCCAAAACTCATTGAACAAAAAGTAAAGGTACATCCATTCCTCATCTTGCTTTCAGTATTGGGTGGTTTGGCATTCTTTGGTCCAGTAGGTTTCCTCGCAGGTCCAATCTTGCTTGTTGTTGCAATTGAGCTTCTGAAGCTTTATCCGAAATTCTCTTCTAACGGAAATGTCCCTACATCAACCCCTCGACAATAAAGACCTTCGCGGAGCAGGATCAACTACACAAATCCAAGTCGCAGTTACACACAACGCACGGTTCCATGCAGATGATGTGTTTGCATCAGCGGTAATAAGGCTGGTAAGTCCGGGAATTAAATTCATACGCACTCGTGATCCTGATCAGATTGCACAAGCTGATCTCGTATTTGATGTGGGGGACATTCATGACGATGAAACACTTCGTTTTGATCACCATCAATTTGGTGGAGCAGGAGAGAGAGCAAATGGTGTTCCATATGCATCGTTTGGATTAGTCTGGAAAAAATTCGGTGCTGGTATTTGCGGGTCTCAAGAAGTAGCAGATCGAGTGGACTCTCGGTTAGTTCAGGCAATAGACGCAATGGATAATGGACTTTCACTCCATGAAGCTACACGACCTGGACTTCATCCGTATTTATTTTTCAATGTTGTTATTGCGATGAATCCAACATGGAAAGAAGGAGATGAACTCGCAGATCAAAACTTCTTAAAAGTCAGTGAATTTGCAGAGATCATTCTTGTGCGTGAAATTGCTCATGCAAAAGCGGGTCTTGAAGCAAGAGATAAAGTACTTGAGGCGTACCATGCTGCACCTGACAAACGAATTATTGTCATTGATAGCAATTATCCATACGCAGAAGCACTCATTCAATTTCCAGAGCCGCTATATGTTGTTAGACCAAACACTCAAAGTACAACATGGAAAGTTGAGTGCGTGCCAGCAAAGCTAGCTTCATTTGAAAATAGAAAGTGGCTTCCAAAATCATGGGGAGGAAAGAGAGATGGTGTACTTGAAGCAGCTACTGGTGTTCCAGGATCAATATTCTGCCACAACAAACGATTTCTTATAACCGCAAAAGACAAAGAGACGTGTATTAAACTTGCAGAGATTGCAGCTGACGCACCTGCTAAACCATTAGAGTAATTTTTTGGCAAAAAGAAAACCCACGTCTTAGGTGGGTTTTCACTGTTTGTAGTTTTCAGCGCTTACGACGTAAGGTGGAAATCACCATGCCGCCGAGAAGGCCGAGCGAGCTCGGTTCGGGCACCATGCTCATGGTGCTGAAACCGTCGAGCATTGCGATGGTGTCTGGGTTCGTACCGATGTACTCGATACGGGCCGAGAGACTGAGCCAGAGATAGCGTGCAGCGTCAACGTCATCGTAGTGCGAACTGAGCTGAAAATCAGACCAGGTGGCAATGAACGGCGACATTTCAATGAATGCGTTTCCGGTGCTCATCTTGGCGCCGGTGTGCTCGTCGAGGTAGTGGCCGGTTGATGCGTAGCTGTAAAGCACCACGTCATCAAAGACAACATTGCTGTTCGAGTTCATGTTGGAGAGGTTACGAACTCCCGAATCGCGCTTGATTGCGCCGATTGACAGGAATACGTACCCTTGTCCATCATTGGTAAACTGCACACTTGATCCCGTACTTCGCACCTCGTATTCCGGAGATTGAAGGTCGAGACTGAGGGTGGTTTCACTGGTTGAATGGTTTTCACCCCATGTGTAGATGTGGCCGATGCTGGGCAGATGGTACGACTGATTCACAAATGCCGCAGAAGCCACCTGACTTACGCAAACGATCAAAGCGAAGGTAACTGCAAACAGTGACAAAGAACGACGGATCATAACGAACTCCATTTGTTTGATACACATCATGCGTACCAACTCCGTATCCCGTACCTGTATAGGCAAACTTATGCCTTTACGTAGGATTATGTATATTATAGCATATATGACTAGTATTGTCAATATTTACGATTTATATAAACAATGACGTAAAAATACCTCAAAAACCTTGTATTTAAGGCATTTTCTTGGGATACTCAGGGATATGGCATTTATTGATGAAATTGAGCTGGAACTGTCAGCTGGAAAGGGTGGAAATGGTGTAGTTCGCTGGAGGCATGAGAAGGGAAAGGAGTATTCAGGTCCTTCTGGTGGTGATGGTGGACGCGGCGGCGATGTACATCTTCGAGCAATTCGAGATGTGGCTCTTTTGATGCGCTACAGAAACAACAACAAGTTCGCAGCTGATCCTGGTGAAGCTGGAATGAAGAACAGCATGCACGGGAAAAGTGGAAAAGACCTTGTACTTGAGTTGCCAATTGGATCCATTATTGTGAACAAAGAAACCGGCAAGGAATATCGTCTCGATGTTGAAGGACAAGAGATTGAAGTCTTGAAAGGTGGAAATGGCGGATATGGTAACGAACACTTCAAAGCCTCAACAAATACAAAACCTATTGAATGGACTCCTGGAAAAGACGGTGAGTCAGGAATATTTTCTATTGAACTTGAACTTATCGCTGACGCGGGTCTCGTTGGATTTCCAAACGCTGGTAAGTCTAGTCTCATCAATGCACTGACTCGTGCTCGCGCAAAAGTTGCCGCATACCAATTCACGACACTTGAACCAAACCTCGGTGACATGGAAGGATTTATTGTCGCTGACATTCCGGGATTGATTGAAGGTGCTTCAGAAGGAAAAGGATTGGGACATAAATTCCTACGACACATCAGAAGGACAAAAATGCTCTTTCACTGTATTTCTCTTGAAAATGAAGACATGGAAGGGGCGTATAAAACTATTCGTGGAGAACTCGAGCTCTATGACCACGCACTCGCAGAAAAGCCTGAAGTTATTTTGTTTACCAAGTCAGATATTATTGAAGACCCGAAAGTACTTGCAAAGCGTATCAAGGATGCGGAGAAACAGGTTCGTAAAGCTGCAGGAAAAACAGCTGCCGATCGTATCCGCGCATGCATGGCGGTTACAATTCTCGATGATGAGAAAATGAAAGAAGCAAAAGATACGCTGGTTAAAATATTACGGGCTGGGTAAAATACTCTCATGTATCGAACTACTATCGGACTTGAAATACACGCTGAACTAGCAACGCTTACAAAAATGTTTTGTTCGTGTAAGAACGATCCAGACGAACGTCGTCCGAATCAGAATATTTGTCCAGTTTGTATGGGACACCCTGGAACACTTCCAACAATCAATGCCCAGGCAGTTAAGAATGTATTAAAGGTTGGTATTGCAGTTGGTGGAACACTGCCAGACTTTACAGAATTTGACCGAAAGAACTATTTCTACCCAGATATTCCAAAGGGATATCAGTTGAGTCAGTACAAGTATCCACTTGTTTCAGGTGGTGAACTTGCTGGAGTGAAACTCACTCGTATTCATCTTGAGGAAGACACAGCTCGATCAAGTCATGAATCAGAAGGTGGAAGTCTTGTTGATTTTAACCGCGCAGGAGTTCCTCTTATGGAGCTTGTGACTGAGCCGGTAATTAGTAGTGCCGCTGAAGCGTCTCGTTTTGCACGTGAGCTACAAATTCTTTTACAGTATCTAGGTGTTGCTGAAGCAAACATGGAAAAAGGAGAAATGCGTGTTGAGGCAAACATTTCAGTGAGTAAGACAGAAACATTTGGAACAAAAGTTGAGGTTAAGAACCTAAATTCATTTAAGTCAGCAGAGCGGGCAATTGAATATGAAGTTGCACGACACATCGCACTTCTCGAAAAAGGAGAAACAGTCACACAAGAAACGCGAGGATTCGATGAAAGTACTGGTACAACTTTTTCACAGAGAAAGAAAGAAGACTCTCACGATTATCGATATTTCCCAGACCCTGATTTGCCTAAATTATACCTTTCTCAAATTCCAGAGTTTACTCGTGAAGTATTAGAAAAGGAAATCCGAGAAACTCCTGCACAGAAGCGAATTCGATATGCACAAGAATTTGGCCTCAAAGAACAGGATGTAGAATTTTATGTGTATGGTCATCCAGTGTGGGACACGTATTTTGAAGAGGCGGTGGTTGCACTCGTTTCAAAAGAAAAGAGTGCAATACAGACACTTTCAAACTTTATAGTTTCTGATATTGCTGGTATTGCAAAGAATGAGGATGGTGGTGCTGAAGCGGTACTACTTCGTGTAACGCCTGCACACATTGCAGAGGTAGTTGGTATGTTTACTGGTGGCGAGCTCTCATCGCGCGGTGCAAAAGATGTCATTGCACATATTGTAAAAGAAGAAAATGCAGGTAGTGCTCGTGCTATTGCTGAGGCACATAGTTTGATACAGAAAAATGATAGTGGAGCAATTGAGAAAATTGTTGAAGAAATTATTTCACTTCACCCTGGACCTGTTGCTGAATTTAAAGCTGGAAAAGTTGCGTCACTACAATTCCTCATTGGACAAGGTATGAAAGCATCAAAGGGTTCTGCAAACCCAGTCATGCTCAAAGAAATATTTACCGCTAAGCTTTCATAGTCATGAGTGAGTTTAAAAATAACTCTCCGTGGATCTATCAAGTCAATAAACAAGGCTATAACTTAACTAGTCAGGTTGAAGGCAAGGACATCGAAACTGATGTTGCGATTATCGGTGGGGGTATTGCTGGAATCGCTACTGCCTTTTTTACACTCAAATACACCAATAAGTCAGTAGTACTCTTAGAAGGATATAAGATCGCACACGGAGCTACCGGACACAACGCTGGGCAAATTACGAGCTATTTCGAACGGTCACTCCAAAGCCTCAAGGAAGAATATGGACTAGAGCAGACAGTCGCGGCACAAAAGGCAATTGATACTGCGTGGTTATTACTTGATGAGATATATACTGATGCACAATTAACCATTCCATTTGCACGGTTCATTGGACATAGTGGCCTTTCGAGTACTTCTCAAATATTACATTTCTTGAAAGAAAATATAGTCAGAAAGGAAGGTGGTACTGCAACCGAATTTATTAGAATTGCTGATCATGTCGATGTTGGTGTGCCACTTGATCAATATGAAGGATTGTACGAACGAATCCCTCAAGAAAAGATTCTTCAGATGCTTGAGACAGAAGACGATTCGTATATTGCGAGCATGTCATTTCAAAAAGGGTGCATGAACAGCGCACTGTTTTGTTATGAAGCTGCGTCATATATGCTTCGTGCATACAAAGATCGATTTCGCATTTTTGAACACAGTCGGGTGGGTAAAATTTTACTTAGAAAAGACAATGCAGTGCTCGATGTTGGTACATATGAAGTGTGTGCAAAAAAAGTTGTGTTGTGCACCAATGGTTTCAAACATTTAACCATTATTGGGGAAGACGGACTGGAATCCAATGCGAAATTCCACCACTTGGTAAAGGGTACAGTTGGGTACATGTCAGGATATGTTGAAAATACTTCAAAGCCACCAACGGCAATTAGTTATTTCATTGATCCTGCCCACACGAATGATGATCCGTATTTCTACATGACACGCAGGCAATTTGAATATGCCGATGAAGCACCTGTAACAGATAGTCAGAGTCTTATTTGCATTGGAGGACCAGAGGGAGAACTGGCTGATCATGAGGGGTATTCAACAAACGACGAATATCCGGAAATTGCAGCAGAAGGAATACAAAAGTTTGTTGAAAAAACTCTAAAAAAAGGAGAAAAGGTGTCATATGGATTTACGTGGCACGGTCTTATGGGGTACACAAGATCACGCATGAGGCTAATTGGACCAGACCCAAAGCATCAACCATTGATGTATAACTTAGGTTGTAACGGAGTGGGTATTTTACCGTCACTTCATGGTGGAAGAAAAATAGCGTCTGTGTTGGCTGGACAAATACAGGAAAAATCTATTTTTGATGTGCCGTCAGATATCCCCAAATCTTAATAAATTGGAAGAAAAATAAAGGTTTTTGCTGGTAAAATTAACCCGTGAAATCGTACTTCCGAATTACGGCTTTTTTCTTTGGATTAATAGCTGTATCAACTATCTTCCTTTCTGCGGTTCCGGTTGAAAAATTACGTGCATTTTCATTTGGAAATTATATTGGTGGAATATACTGCACCACCCTCGGTTCATGTGAAATGAAAGGGCCGTCGTCTTTTGCATACGTTGCAACTCCACAAACTGCCCCTATCATTGTGTATCCTCAGGGATCAACAGAATATGTCTATGATACCCACACTGTCCAAACCATCCGTGAAGTGACAGTACCAGGGATCACCCGTGAAGAAGTGATTGCTCAAATCGATGTTCGTATGAGAGAACTCCTCCGAGCTCAACCGAATGTCTCTCTTGATCGTGTGAACAAGCGCATCGATTCATTTCGTGAAGATATGGCTGATCGGTTCAGTGATGTCAATGGGGACATCTCAGACCTTCAAGATGACATAGGTGCCATTGACTTCTCTCGTGCGCTTTCAGTTACGGACACCGCTACTTCATCAATTGCAGGGCTACTCTCTTTGGCACAGTATGTTGTCCTTGCGGAAATTACTCCCCCTTCTGATACCTCAAACTCTCTCTATAACGATGGGGGTAATTTGTACTGGGCAGGAAACCTCCTAGCTGGTGCTGCCGTTGGAAACTGGGCATCGAATGGAACTGATGTCTGGAGGGCGAGTGGAAATGTTGGGGTGGGGACTAACACACCAACACATACACTTACTGTGGATGGTGGAGGCTATACCAGTGTTCGTTTTTTCAATGGTTCGAACACTTTGGGAGGGGGAATGTTTCTTGGTGCAGGAGGTGATTCTATTGGTCTTGTAATGCAAGGTGGAGAGTATAACTCTTCAGGATTTGTTGCTCGAGCAACATATGCATCAGATTTATTTTTTAATAATGGATATGTACAGCTACGAACTGATTCTGAACTAACGCCAGGCTCAACATATAACCCAACTACTCGGTTAATAATTGATCGTTCAGGATTAGTTGGTATCGGTAACTCAAGTCCATTGGCACAACTTCATGTAACAGCAACAGCAAGCACAACTAAAGGATTAATTATTCGTGGTGCTTCAAATCAAAGTTCTACTTTACAAGAATGGCAAAATTCTGCTGGCACGGCACTTACGGTAATTAATGCGTCCGGAAGTATTGGAATTGGCACAACGACTCCAGCGGAAAAATTTGATATTTACAATGGAAATATCCGATTTGGACAGCCTACATATAACAGTTCATCGTTTATAAAATTTTATGCTCAAAACTCTTACTACAATGCTCACATTAAATTTTCTCAGGATGTAACAACCAATTCAGGAAATATTGAATTTTTTACTGGACGTAATGGATCAACAGGTGGAAATGTTGATTTTGTAACAACAGTGGGTGGTACACCGTATCTGAGATTCCAAGGAAGTAGTGGTAATGTCGGGATTGGAACAACTTCTCCACAATTTACTTTAACAATAGCTACAACTTCCTCAGGTATTGCACCTGCACTAGGAATAACTAATAATGCGGTAGCGGCAGCAAACGTAGGATCATCACTTGGTTTTTACGGTTGGTCAGCAGGAAGTAATTTTACTACTGGACTGGTGACTGGTGCTTGGGAAGCTGCATCAACTAATGATTCTTACCTGGCCTTTTCTACAAGGGGTTCAAATACCATAGGAGAAAAATTAAGAATAACTTCTGTAGGAAACGTCGGTATTGGTTCTACTTCGCCAATCGCCAAGCTGTCAATTGTTGGATCAGCGGGCTCTAATCCGTTAGTGGTTGCGTCATCAACAGGCACCTCTTTACTTACCGTTTCACAAACTGGAGCATTAACGGTTTCAAGTAGCGGATCATTCGGGGGTACCGTGACAGGCACGAATCTTACGGCAGGATATGGTGACGGAACAATTATTCCATACGGTTGGTATGCAACATTGGTCGTTCCGGGTGGAACAAGTGCAACTAGTAGAGGTATTACAATCTCAGGTAGCGATACTGTGGCGGGAGATGTGCGTGTTGCAGTTGGAACTACCAGCAGAGGTACTTATCCTTCTCGATTCAATGTGTTACAAGGAGATATTGCAATTGATACTGGATACGGGCTTCAGGTTGCTGTAAATGGAACCGCAAACCGTATTTTGGGTACAGGATATGGAAATGGTACAACGATTGCAAGTGGTCAGTATATTCATATGTTTCCATACGGTGCTTCATCGACGAGTACTGGGTCAGTGTTATGGGTAAACGACAACGATCGAATGGACATTCGTCTCGGTCTCAAGACCGGTTTTCCTAAGTCAGCATTGGATGTTGTTGGAGGGGTGTCTATTGGTACATATGGTGGTGTAACCGCTGCGCCAAGTAATGGACTGATTGTTAGTGGGAACGTTGGAATTGGCACTACGACACCAGGCTCGCTTCTTACTGTAGGAGGTAATATTAGTGGTGACATAGTTACTGCAAATACTAGGTTGATTACCAACGACATAAGAAGTAGTGGAACTTTGTTTTTTAATACCAACATCAATACCGGGTCTGCGTATAGTTTTCTTGTTAGTGGTACTTCATTTGTTGTTAGCCCAGATGCAGATCTACGAGGAAATATTCGAAATGGAGTTGGGAATGTTACATTTGTTCCAAGTACGAATAGTAGAATTGGTATTATAATCAGAGGTGTTGCGGCACAAAGTGCTGATCTTTTTCAAATTCAAGATAGTTCCTCGAATACTCTCTTAAATATAACTGCAGCTGGTTCCCTAGGAATCGGTACAACCTCTCCTGCAAAGAAACTTCATGTATATGTTTCAAGTGATGATGCTCCCGTTCGATTTGAAGATACAAACGGGTATTGTGAAATCAACCCAACATCAACAACGTGGACATGTACTTCCGACGAACGATTAAAGAAAGACGTGGCTTCAATTGATCCACTAACATCACTTGAACGTATCACAGCACTTCGCCCGGTTTCATTCCAATGGAATTCTCAGTCTGATGATACAAAGCGGTTTGGATTGATTGCTCAAGAAGTAGAAAAGATATTCCCAGAGCTTGTCTCAACTGATTCAAAAACTGGATATAAATCAGTTGCGTATGGAAATCTCACTCCATTTATTATTAACTCTATCCAAGAATTAGACCTGAAAGTTAAGACAATCAATGAGCAACTAGAAACGATTTCATATGAAAGTTTTATGGCGAACACCCTCACTTCCTTAAAGAAATTAGTTGTCGAGACGTTTACTGTGGGCTCTCAAGAAAACCCAACAGGTATTACGTTATACGATGAAGTAACAGGAGAGCCATATTGTGTGAAGATTAAAAATGGAAAAATGACAACGACTGAATTAGAGTGTGGGGCTAAACCAATAGACGATCCAGGTCCGGCACCTACTCCAATTCCACTCCCAATTGATCCCATCAGTGAAGAACAGGTTGTGGGTGGATCGCACGTTGAAAAAGAGGATATACTTGAATCTATAGAAGTATCAACAGAAATAACTGAAGAGGTGCAAGTAGACTCAAATAGGTCTCCACAAAGCAATGACTCAGGAGAGGCAGAAAATCAGTCAGTAGCAGAAGAAACAAATGAATAATTTTAAGTTTTTGAGATTGGTGTGTTATGTAACTATTAGCGGATTGATTTTTGGGCTATCGCTAACGCACGATGCATTTATTTTCAAAGAAAGTAATGCTCAAACAAACACAACCTGTATCTATACTCGTGATTTAAGGGTTGATTCAGAAGGTGAAGATGTCCGCGCACTCCAACAATTCTTAAATGCCAACGGCTATGTCATTTCTCAAACCGGTCTCGGTTCTCCTGGACAAGAGACTACATCGTTTGGACTTAAGACCCAGCAAGCTTTGAAAAATTTTCAAATGGCAGTCAATATAACTCCTGCAACTGGATTTTTTGGTCCTCTAACTAGATTGTTTGTGTGTGGAGCACCACAGAATGTTCTTCCTACTAGTCCAGCTACAACCAGCACAACAATAATTCCTTCATTTACATTTACTCTTCCACAAACAATTGGAGCTCGGGGTGCTGAGGTAACGGCTCTTCAGGAATTGCTTGTTGCGCTTGGTTTTATGACTGAACCGCCAACAGGATTTTTTGGCCCTATCACCGCTCAGGCGGTAGCAAGTTTTCAGCTATCGAAAGGACTTGAACCAGTTGGATCAATTGGACCACAAACAAGATCGGCATTAAATCTTGCCTATGCAACTTTAGTTAATCAAACGCTTGCAAAAAACACGGGAACAAATTCTACGGCGACAACTACAGTTAAGCGTAGAAGGAGTGGAGGTGGAGGTGGTGGAGGTCGAAATAATTCAAACGACAATGCTCCTCCAGATCCTGTTTACAACACTATATTTAAAATATTTGATGCGATAGGTGGGTATACCGATAAACCAACAATCTTTAGTGCAGCAGTAAATCCGATTTATGTAGGTTGGGGAGGATATTTCTTTGATAATGCGTCTGCAACTAACCCGGGTGAGCCAAGTGAAGTTGCAACTCGTGCGTGGGCACAAACAGTCCCGTTAAATGCTGTAGCTGTTCCTGATATCGAAAGTTGGCCTGCAAACATTAACTTTCATAGTGAGGTGGCTGTAGCAAGTTCAACAGAAAAATATTTGCGAGTTATTGGGTGGATACGAGACGAGCGACCTGATTTAAAGGTCGGTATTTACTCTATTATCCCTTTGTCAGAGCTTACGCACGCTGTTAACTATGGATTACTCCAAGATGGTGATGCGTGGGCGGTTTCTCAAGCTGCACAATTTACTGCAGCGTACGAAGCGGTTGTTGCTGCAAGTGATTTTCTTGCACCAATTGCAAATGCGGTAGATTATATTTTTCCATCTCTATATACGTCAAACAATAGTCAACAAGATTGGTTGTATTACGCCGAGTATACAGTTGCTATTGCAGAGCGATATGGTAAACCGGTGTATCCATTTATTTGGCCAAGGTATCATGAATCGACAGCGGGAGGATTGGCGCTACAACAGTTACCACTTGATTTTTATCGACTACAACTTGATACGTTAAAAGCGCTTAATGTGGATGGTATTGTTATTTGGGACAGTGGATGGACTCCAAACGGCCTGCTTCCCTGGGAGACTTTTCCCTGGATCGCTGAAACAGAAGATTTCTTAGAAGATAATCTTATCCGCTCAGGTGCTGGCGCTTCCACTTTCGCTGCCTTTGGACAAACACGAACACCACGAGACATGGCTCTTATGTACCTCATGATTATCATCGGATCAATGATTGTTGCCGGCGGGGCACTCCCATTAGCACCAAAAAAGAGGGTACACCGTAAGTATTGAATAAAGTTCTTTTTTGTGTCATGATATATATGTGCACGGGTATATGCGCGATATAGATTTTCTACATCGTGAGGAAAGTCCGAACACTCCCAGGTCCGCCTGGAGAAAGGCAGCAGGTAACCCCTGCACGGAGTAATCCGCGAGGTGCGAGCAGTGACGCCCGAGGTGAAAGCCAGAGGCACCCACTTGTGGGTGAATCCCTAATACTGAATAAGGGAATGAAACGGCTAAATCCTTGCCTGAGTGCAAGTCCGTGCTGTGTTCTTGCGACGTCTCGTACGAGGCGCAAGAGCATAGAGAGACGCAAGAAGGATAGAGCGATCTATTCTCCAGACATATATATATCTCTAAGTACGTAGCAATACCTCTTAGAACAGAATTCGGCTTACAGTGCACCACAGCTCTCCACATGGGGAGCTGTGCTTTTTTTAGCGGTTGTACTATATACTTATACATCATGCTTACATTTATTTCGCGAGGTGCACTGCTTGTTTTAATTGCAGCGTTACCCTTTTTCATTATTCCTTCAACGTTCATGTTATTTGCAAGTAAGCCAATCATGGTCTTGCTTGTGATGTTGTTTCTCGCATTATCAGTTGTTATTAGCGATCTTAAGCTCGGTTCATTTGAATTTCCTCGAACACACGTATTAACTGCAGTTGTGGTACTGTTCCTTATTACCATAATCAGTTCAGCACTTGTTGCGCTCCGTGCATCAACAATTATTGATATTGCAACGGTTGATTCTGCTGCTTATGTGTTTGCGGGACTTATTTTCCTTCTTGCTACAGTTCGATTTTTTACAACCCTCCGAACTGTTCGCTCGGTATTTATTGCCACATGGATCGGTGGTGCGATTCTTGTCCTCTTCCACACTATTCGTTTCTTGATGGGACCTGCAACACTTAACTTTGGAATTTTTGGAAACCTCCTCTCATCTCCACTTGGTGCATGGCCAGATGTCGGACTCTTTGCGGGCTTCTTGCTTGTGCTCTCACTTGCATACCACCAGTTCTTAGCGCGAAAGCGTCTGTGGGTAGTTATCTCAACGGCTGCGATCGTTATTTCAGCTCTTGCTATCTCAGTTGTTAACATAAACACTGTTTGGTGGTTGGTGGGTGTTTCAGCAGTTCTTATCTTCGTGTACTCATTCCTTAAAATGACACGGCAGGCAAATCAGCAAATGGCAGAACGTGCTGCTGAGGTGATTCCTGGAACAGCTACTCCTGTGTCTCGTTTTATTACAAAAATACCAACAGCTCCGCTTGTTATCGTGCTTGTGTCGTTTGCAATGATTTTGATTTCAGGACGTGCAAGTGTCTTCTCAATCGCGTCAAACGTTCCTGGACTAGGCTTTTTGAATAATTTCAATGCACCGCACATTGAAGCAAAGCTTTCTCCACTTGCAACACTTGAACTTGGTTGGAATGTTATTAAGGAAGGAAAGGTGTTTGGAGTGGGCCCAGGACAATTTAATGTCGCATGGAACCAATTCAAGCCAATTGAAGTCAACAACACAATTCTTTGGAGCTCAGATTTTTCATTTGGATTTAGCACAGTCTTAAGTTCACTTGTAACTCTCGGTATCCCAGGACTATTGGCGTGGATCGCACTCATTGCGTTTGCTGCAATCCTTATGTTTAGGTTATTACTTGGAACAGTCGGAGAAGAACATGAGCGTAATCACGGTGCAGTGCTTTCATTTAGCGTCGTATATCTCATCTTGATCTTCCTATTCAGCAACCCTGGATTAGTACTGTACACATATTTGTTTGTCTTTCTCGGGCTTCTTATCACGGTCGCTCTTGCGATGGGAATTGTTCGAACTCGTGCGTACTCATACCTCTCTGATCCACGAGCAGCGTTTGCCTCTGTTGCAGGACTTGTTCTCCTTCTTTTGGGTATCATCATGCTTGGATATCTCTTCACAACACAAGCGTATGCTCGATATGAAGTGAATCGTGCTTCAACTGCACTCGCTCAGGGAAATGTTCCAGAAGCAACATCACGATATAATCGAGCACTTCAATTCGATGAAAGGGATTCGTATTACCGAGAGTTGATCAGTGTTGGTTTGCAACAGCTTTCAACATTCGTCTCAAGTTCTCAAAACGCTAGCCAGAGCCAACAACAGGCACTCCAGGAACAAGGACAAGCAATTGTGCAGCAAGTTACCGGTATCGCATCACGGGCAGTTGCACTTAATGAAGATAGTTATGTAAACTGGTTGTCATTAGGAGACACATACTCAGTCCTTGCGGCGTATAAGGTTGAAGGTGCATATGATCAAGCACTCGCTGCGTATGATCGAGCACAGAAGCTTTCCCCATCTAATCCATTGATTAAGCTTGCGCTTGCGCAACTTGAGAGGAATAACGGTAATGTCTCTAAGGCATTCGAATATGCTGACCAAGCAATTGCACTCAAGGCAAATTACACAGACGCATATTTCTTCAAGGCACAGCTCCACATCCAAGAGAATTCAATAGAAAAGGCAATCGAAGCTGCTGAAGTTGGTGCACTCACTGCTCCTACAAATGCTGATGCACATCTCCAGGTTGGAATTCTTAAGTACAACATAGATGATTTTGAGGGGGCATCACGTGATTTTGAGCGAGCACTTATCATTAATCCTCAGTATGCAAACGCGCAGTATTTCTTGGCACTTACATACAGGGAACTAGGAAGAAACGAAGAGGCTCGAATGCTTACAGACATCTTGCTTACAACAAACCCTGAAAACACAGATGTGCAAGCGCTCTCAAGTTCACTTTCAAGTGGTTCACGAGCAATTCAGGCAGAGGAAGCTATTGACACAGAAGAAGATACTACTGGAAGCGAAGGGGAAACTGAAGAATAGCCGCTATGGTGCGGAACCTCATAGGACTGTTTAATAAAGAGGTACGCGCTGTACATCATGCAGCATATATTCTTGCTGCATCAGCACTTGTTTCGCAATTACTGGCACTCTTTCGAGATCGAGTGTTTGCAAGTACGTTTGGAGTGGGTAAAGAGCTAGATCTCTATTATGCTGCGTTTCGTATCCCAGACATGCTCTTTATTGCTGTCTCAGCACTGATTTCAGTTTCAGTGCTTGTGCCAATGCTTGTTGAAGCGCAAAAGCGTGGAGAAAAGGATCAAGAAGAATTAATCAAGACAATATTTACTGCTTTTTTCTGGATGGTGCTTATACTTGCACTCGCTGCATTTTTTGTAGCGCCGCTCATTCTCCCACTTCTTTTCCCGGCATATGGTGACATGATGCCTGAGCTCGTTGCTATGACACGGCTATTATTGCTCTCTCCAATTCTCTTGGGTATTTCGAATATCTTCTCGTCGATCATTCAGACATCACAACGTTTTATCATTACTGCGCTATCACCAATCCTGTATAACCTGGGAATTATCTGCGGTGCAGTATTTTTAGCTGGAAGACATGGAATTATTGGGGCGGTATGGGGTGTCGCAATTGGAGCGTTCTTGCACGCTGCAATTCAACTTCCGTATTTGATCAAGCAGAAAAAAGTGCCAGGACTTTCGCGAGAAAATCCATTCGTAATTTTGAGGAAAAGCGCATCTGTGATTCGCGCGTCTCTTCCTCGAACATTATCTTTATCAATCTCAGAGTTGGTGGAATTTACATTCGTTATTGTCGCAGGATATTTGGTTGTGGGATCAATTACCGTATTCAACTTGGCATGGAACCTTCAGTCAGTATCACTGTCGCTTATTGGTATGAGTTTTTCTGTTGCGCTTTTTCCAACACTGACGAGACTGTTTTCAGAGCAGAACAATGATGTGTTTCGTGAGAAATTTATCTTTACGCTCCGTCAGGTAATCTTTTTTGGCTTACTCGCCTCAGCGCTCTGTATTGTCCTTCGTGCACAAATTGTTCGAACAGCGCTCGGTGCTGGTGCCTTTGACTGGAATGCTACGCGATTGACTGCCGCAGCCTTTGCGCTCTTTACAACGTCACTTGTACTCCAGTCACTCTCTCTTGTGATGACCCGAACATGGTATGCACGAGGAAGTACAAAAATTCCACTCCTTTCCAACTTACTTGGTGGTTTTACAAGCTTTGCGGTACTTGGAATATTAATGATCTTGTGGAATAAGGTGCCGGCTATCGAAAACTTTCTAGAACACTTGTTGCGTGTAGAGGGGGAATATGGAAGTGATGTCCTCATGCTTCCAATTGCTTTCAGTATCGGTGCAGCAGTTACTGCATGTAGTCTCCTGTTGTCTCTTAGGAAAGTGATGAAGGGATACCTCCGCTCACTCGTACGTCCTGTATGTGAACATTTACTGGGTGCATTTGTTGCAGGAGCAGTTGCGTACACAGTACTTCAGCTATTTGCAGACTCAGTTGATACAACTCGAGTCTTGGGGGTATTTCTCCATGGAGCAGTCGCTGGAGTGACTGGAATTGTTGGGGCCTTTGCAATTTTGCTAGCTATTGGTAATCTTGAGGCTCGACACGTCCTCGACGGCATCACACGTAAGAAGCCAGCCGTAGTCATCTCCGAAAATGAACCAGTCTAAGCAGATCAGAAACTTTACAATTATTGCCCATATTGACCATGGTAAGTCCACGCTTGCTGACCGCATGTTGGAGATGACCCATACAATTGAGGCAAGAAAAATGAAGGACCAGGTATTGGACTCAATGGATCTGGAACGTGAACGCGGTATCACCATTAAGATGCAGCCAGTGCGCATGAAATATTCTCGCAATGGCGTTGATTTTATGCTTCACCTGATTGATACTCCTGGACACATTGATTTTTCATACGAAGTATCACGTGCGCTAACCGCAGTAGAAGGGTCAGTGCTTTTGGTTGATGCGACACAAGGTGTGCAAGCGCAGACACTAACAACACTTGCGATGGCACGAACGCTAGGTCATGTGATTATTCCCGCAGTAAGTAAGATTGATTCTCCATACGCTGACATTCCACGAGTTAAAAAAGAAGTGGCCGAACTTTTAGGTGTGGAGGAAGACACAATTATGGAGGTCTCTGGAAAGACAGGACAGGGAGTAGAAGAACTCATTCAGGCAATCGTTGCAAGAATTCCTTCTCCATTTGAAAGAAAAGAAGCAAAAGAAGTTGTAACTGATCATCAAGGATTTCCACAAGAAGACCGACCTCGGGCACTTATTTTTGATTTTCAATATTCAGACCACCGCGGAGTTATTGTGTATGTTCGAGTATTCGGAGGTGAGTTTAAAAAAGGAGACGAGTGCCGATTCTCAGTTTCAAATGCACGATTCAAATCTACTGAAACAGGAACGTTTGCCCCACAAGAAACTCCAGTTGATAGTTTGTCTAACGGAATGATTGGATACATTGTAACTGGAATCAAGGAGCCAGGAATTGCTTCTGTTGGAGACACGATTTTCTTGGATAAGAAGCCAGTACAAGCACTACCTGGATATCAATCAGCACTTCCAGTTGTGTGGGCATCACTTTATCCTGAAAGCCAAGACGATTTTCCGTTGCTTCGACAGGCGCTTGAACGTTTGCAGCTATCTGACTCGGCACTTTCATTTGAAGAAGAATCATCGGGTGCCCTTGGTCGCGGATTCCGTTGCGGATTCCTCGGAATGCTTCATTTGGAAATTATCACTGAACGCTTAAAGCGGGAATTTTCACTTTCACTTATTGTTACAACTCCATCTATCACATACGAAGTGACCATGAAAAACGGAAAAACTGAAAAAGTATATTCACCAATATTCTTTCCAGAAGATTCATTAATAACATCGGTTCGAGAACCATGGGTGAACATTAAACTCATCACTCCTCCTGAATATGTTGGAAGCTTGGTACAAGTGTTATACGAACATGAAGCAGAAGTTGGAAACACTGATCTTTTTGGAACAGAGCGAACTGCGATTGAAGCAAAGTTGCCACTTCGAGAAATGATGCGAAATTTTTTTGATGAGATTAAAAGTCTCACATCAGGATATGCTTCTATCTCGTATGAAATGGGTGAGATGAGAAGTGCCGATGTTGTTCGAATGGACATACTTGTTGCTGACGAACCAGTGGTTGCTTTTGCACGTGTAGTCTCACGAAAACGCCTGGAGCTTGAAGCCCGAAAAGCCGTCGAGAAGCTCCAATCTGTGCTTCCACGACAAATGTTTGCTATGAAGATTCAAGCAAAGGCCCAGGGCCGAATTATCGCCTCAGAGAGCGTCTCAGCCATGCGAAAGGATGTTACCGGATACCTTTATGGAGGTGACATTACACGAAAGATGAAACTTCTCGAAAAACAGAAGAAAGGAAAGAAGAAAATGAAGGAGAGAGGAACGGTGAATATTCCTCAAGATGTCTTCATTAAGATGGTGAAGGGAGGGGATTAGGTTTACTTTTTAAATATAAAAACCACCAACGTGCACTTAGTGCGTTGGTGGTATTGGTTGTCTATTTAGATTGGTAAAAATTTTCTCGGACGCTGTGGAATTACAACCTTTCTTGGTATGCAAGGAAGACCGTTGTTCATACGAATTAGAACATCTAACTGTATCCAGTCACCTTTAACTTTAACAAATGTTAGTTGTTCGAAGTGAAAGTTGGTAAGTGTGGAGTTATTGAAATCGTCAATTCGGAACTCTCTCAGGATGGATCTGACGATTTTAATTGCTCGTTTTGAGAAGCCGTGGTTATCGGATACGACGAAATGGAACGTAAACAATCCCGGGTTGTCCATTGAATGGGTGACTTGACCGCTTGTTTCTTGAAGTACTTTATGGATTAAACTGCTGAGAAAGGTTATGTCTTTTTCGTGCAGCTTCTTCCCGAACAAGCAACCTACGTGTATCTCAATTTGTCCGTAGGAACCTGGATATGACGTGGCGGTAAGTTTGTGAAGTACATAGTTACCACAATCAGCTCCTAGTTGACTAATGCCAGTGCTACGGTATTCGTTATCCTTAATCCACTTCAGAGTAAGTCTGTTCCAACGCTTTAACATAAAGAGCTCCTTCGCTACCATTGACCTGGAACACCCAGGTGGCTGACACTTGCCAAGCACTTTTCAGTAGCGACCTATGAGAACACTGGCATTTTGTGTCAGTATGTCAAGATGTATGTTTTGAAACCAATTTAGAACCTAAACGAAGGCAAGTACAAGAGAAGGAACGAAATAATAACCAAGATGCTGATTACCATCCAAAGGCGCTTGATAAATTTGTTTGATCGGTTTGAATAAAGTGACATATATGTGTGATGTATAATCATATACTATATGAAACAGCCCCGAGCTTCAAGGGCTGCTATCAAAGCAGCGATGTGGTATGGACTAGCAGGGGCTTTTACGATCCTTGCCTTTTTTGCTATTAAAGGTGCGTGGGGAATGTACACTACATATGCTGAGGTCTCAAAATATGCAAAGCAAGCAGAGAAGTCATTCAATGATATGCAGGCACGAAAGATCCAATTGGAAGATAACATTGCCGCAATTAAGACTCCGCTTGGAAAAGAAATAGAAATGCGTAAAAAATATGGAGTTGGCAAAGAAGGAGAAGGGGTATATATTTTTGTTGAACAAGAAGACGAAGAATAATTGCGGGATTTGTTTAGTGGTAGGACACGTGCTTCCCAAGCATGAGGCAGGAGTTCGATTCTCCTATCCCGCACCACTTTATATTTACTTATTCGTTATGCTTTTTTGATAATGATTTAATGACCAGGAAAATAAAAAATGGTATACTTACGCCCTATGAAAAACGTAACAATATACTCAACACCAACTTGTATTCACTGCGAACACGCAAAACACTTCTTTAAGGATAACGAAATTCCATATACTGAACATAATGTTCTCTCTGACCTTGAAAAGAGGATGGAGATGGTAGAAAAGTCAGGACAGATGGGTGTTCCTGTGATTGCAATTGATGATGACATTGTCATTGGTTTTGACGAGGCACATATCAAAGAACTCCTGGAGATCAAATAGGTGGTATGGCAGGTGTGCCACTTAATCCACTTGAAATACAAAGGATTCATTTTTTACGTGAAACAGGTCACAGTATCTCTGAAATTTCACAAGAACTTAGGAGAAGTAAAACCACTATATTCCATCATATAAAGAATATCAGTGTTAATGCTGAATTCGTGGATATCCTTCGCAAAAAACAAGGTGGAAGTAAAAGAACAGCAGAAAAAAATTGGAAAATTGCTCATCAAAAGGCAAAACTACTTTTTAAGGATACTTTATCGATAAATCATAAGTTATTACTACTTGCTTCTATATATTGGGGAGAGGGCAATAAAAAAGAATTGAATCTGATAAATTCTGATCCAGGTTTAATCAAAGTTTTTCTAGAATGTTTATATGAAATTGGAGTAAAGTCTGAATCTGTGAAAATATCACTTAGGTTGTATTCTGATATAGACAAAAATAATGCTATTGAATTCTGGACATCGTATTTAAGTCTCAAAAAATCACAAGTTTACGAAACAGAGATTATTGAGGGTAAAAAGTTAGGTAAGTTACCTTATGGCATGTGTCGTGTTAGGATAGCGAAAAGTGGTCAGTATTTTAAGCTGATCATGTGTTTGATAGAAGAGATCCGTGTGTATTTCAATGCTGCCGTAGTTCAACGGATAGAACAAGGGACTCCTAAGCCCTAGATGCAGGTTCAATTCCTGCCGGTGGCACAATTAAGTTATCGTCGTATTTTTACAGAAAATTCAGGATCGTCTGCAAACGTTTCAGCTTTTTCGTTGATCTTGTATGTTGCCCTCATTTCTTCAAAAGGAAGGGCTGTGTCGATAAGCCCTAAGTCGTATGCAAGTTGGTCAGAGTATCCTGGAAACAACACTTTGTAGCTAAGTGGAACCTTTCGCTCCGTAACTATCTCGTTTACATGCTTCACGATATTTGTCGTGCAAGTATTTGTTAAGGTGTTATAAAACTCAGGCTCTCTGTACAACTTATTTGCCCGTTCAATCATACTGAGAAATAACTGTTGCATTCCAGGCTTATCAGCTTTGACTGGATAAAGAAATACCTCGTCTTTTCGGTAATTGGTGCGAAGTTTAATGACATCGCGCTCATCAGCGATTACATACATC
Organism: Candidatus Paceibacterota bacterium; assembly: GCA_035438625.1. Taxonomy (NCBI): domain Bacteria; kingdom Bacillati; phylum Minisyncoccota; species Minisyncoccota bacterium. Next base: position 50,978 of record DAORIS010000002.1, on the reverse strand, counting down.
AGTTCATACTGTTTTAAGAGTCCCTTAAGGGCTGAGAATGACTCACCTTGCTCCTTTCGAATCTCAACTGATATTGAGACGTACTCAGCTGTACTCTCACTTTCTCCAAAGCCGAATGTAAGGAATGTATGAGCTGACCCTTCCCAGTCTGAGAACGGTTCAACAATGTAATCAACGGAACGTATCTTTGAAAGATCAAATGTTTTGTCGTAATACGATGGGGTGTAATTTGTGGTTGATGTGTATGTAAAGTTACGGATATTACGTATCGTGATTTGTTCTCCATTGATTTCTGCATGTGGAAGTACTGCTTGGTCAGTTGCCCATACTCGCTCATTCGATGGTCGGATAGATATCCATGAAAGTAACGCGATACAAATAATCAGTGTGAGTGCAATAAATACAGTTCTTTTTCTTGGAATATATTTCATGTGAATATCTATAGTATAGCGGATGATATACTAGTCCCTAATGGAAGAGAATAATGTAGGAAAGCTCGAAGAGCGTATTGCTCATCTTGAACAAGAGTTGGGTGAAAACACCCGCATGGTTCGATCGATGTATCGAGCCCAGAAATGGGGAAGGATTTACAGGGTAATTTACTGGATTGTGATTATCGGTCTTGCGCTCGGTGCCTTCTACTTCATTCAGCCGTACTTGCAGGCGGTGACTAGTGTCTATGAAACCGTTTCGGGACGTGATTCAACCATTCTAGAGGGCTTTAGTACCCAGTTAGAACGCCTACAGGAGTCATACCAGATAAATGGTTCAGGGGAAGCTCCAAAGACTGGAACAGGAGGTGAGAGCTTGTAAAAGCCCCAAAATCGCTTAGAATGGTGAGGTTGCAACAGTTTATGCCGAGGTAGCTCAGTTGGTAGAGCATACGCCTGAAGAGCGTGGGGTCACCGGTTCAAGCCCGGTCCTCGGCACCATGAAAAAATCCCCATGAGGGGATTTTTTGTTACATCTGGCTTTTGACTCGAACCTTGGTTTGCCTATGTTTGTCTATCTTCGGCAATCGGATTGTAAGAAGTCCGTATTTCTCATTTGCCTCCACTCCTTCAATATCAACTTCTTCAGGAAGCATGATAGTTCGTGAGAATGATCCCCAATAGAGTTCCTGGTGGAAGAAATCAGCTGATTCTTCTGGAAGGTGCTCCCTCGAGCCTTTAATAGTGACCATGTCACGAGCAATGTTTACATCAAGGTCTTCAGGCTTAACACCTGCGACCATTGTCTTAATAATAATATCGTCCGGCGTCTGGTATACATCTACAGTTAACTGGCCTTCAGCTTCTTCTCCCCACGATGGTGATGGAGTTATGACAGATGACGGAGTGTTTGACCGTATTTGTGGGTGTGAATTTAGGATGGGTGCGTGAGATTGGCCATGTTCTGGCATTTCATCGTCCATGCGCATGGCACCTGTTAGACGTTCGAAGAATGATTTTTTTTCTTTGCTCATATATGACGATTTATGCTGATATCTTGATTATATACCGTTTCTTAAGATGGTGTGCATATGAAAGTACAGAAAGGGCAGTAATCCACAGCGCCATGAATGTTGGAAGCACTGATGAATTTGATGCGTCCATAATCAAGAGGTTGTACGACGCATGGAAGAGGGTTGCGATAAAGAGACCAATGATAACCATTGAAATCTTTTTTAAACGACTACTGAAGAATGTTTCAGCAAGGAATGTACCAATGATAATTGATGAAACGAGGTGAACGAGTGTTGAGCCAACAAATCGCATGTGGGCGATGACTACTCCTTGAGATAAGTTTCCAGTCATGAGTGGTTCCCAGAGAAATAACATGTTTTCAAATGCCGCAAATCCAAGTGCTGTTGCTGCAAGATAGATAATCTCATCAATAGGCTCATCAGCGTCTTTAGTGTGAAGTGCAAACACTGCAGAAAAACCGAACTTAAGCACTTCTTCTGCAAGTGCCCAGAGTAGAATCATGACTGCAAAAGAAACAGGAGAGTTAAAAATATATTCCTGGAATGGTAGTACTACGAGTACTGCTATAGCTCCAGCAAGAAAAGAAATAACTAGTCGCTTTCTAGGTTCCGGGTTAGCTCGATCTTCAGATAATACAAGCCACAACCACAAGAGCGCGGGAATAAATCCAGCAGCGAATATTAGTGTTAACGTAAACAGTACATCCATACGATATGCGTAGTATTATCGCATACCTTTATATGTTTTTTATAAACACTGTTACTTTTTTGCCCACTCACTCACCATGAGTAAGTCTCCTTCTTTTTCTTTTGGGAAATGTGCCCAGATTTCTTCAGTGATAAATGGCATGAATGGATGGAGAACAGTAATTGACTGGTGGAGAATATACAGCAAGGTTTGTTGTCTTGAAGTTTTTAGTGATATATCTTCACCTGCAATGATTGGTTTACTTTGTTCAAGGATTTCATCAGCAAATCGGTGCCAGACATAGTGGTATATTTTTTCTGCAGCAAGGTGATATCTATATTCTTCGAAGTCAGAAGTTATGTCGGTAACTACATCAGTGAGTTCTTTGAGTAATACAGCATCTGCTTCAGCGTATTGTGTGTTTGTTTTTAATGATAGTCCTTCGGTATTTGAAAATACGAATCGGGAAATGTTCCACAATTTATTGGCAAAGTTCTTGTATCCTTTGATTTTGCTTTCGGATAGAGCGGTGTCACTTCCTGGTGGGTTACCAACCACAAGTGCCATACGGAGCGCGTCTGTTCCGTATTTAGAAGTCATATCAAGGGGGTTGATCACATTTCCTTTACTCTTACTCATCTTTTTTCCTTGAGCATCATTTACAAGACCATGTAGGTATACGTGTTTAAACGGAACTTCTTTTGCTACGTAGAGGCCAAAGATGACCATACGAGGAATCCATTTAAATATGAGGTCGTATCCTGTCTCCATGACATCGGTTGGATAGAATTCCTTGAAGTCCTTTCCATCTGGGTATCCAGTGACAATCAATGGCCACTGGCCAGAAGAAAACCATGTATCAAAGGTATCTGTGTCTTGTACCATCTCGCTTTCACACTTTTCACATACAGAGATTTTGTTTTCTGTGTCAGGCACACCGTGTCCACACTTAGTACAGATTTTGGCAGGAATCTTAATGCCCCAGACAATTTGTCGGGAGATGTTCCAGTCAAGCGTGTTCGACATCCAGTAGTTAAATATTTTTCGATAGTTATCAGGATAGAAGGAGATCTTTCCATCTTCAACAGCCTTAAGTGCCGTTTCAGCGAGTGGCTTCATCTTTACATACCATTGTGCCTTGATTTGTGGCTCAATGATCGTGTTGCACTTATAACAACAAGGGACGTTGTGATCGTATTTCTCATCTATTTTTACCAATAGCCCTTTTTTATCAAGTTTATCAACAATCTTTGGTCGAGCTTCTGCAATTTTCATACCAGCAAATTCCCCAGCAATTGGAAGTAGTTTTCCGCGAAGGTCGATAATTTGTTCTACATCAAGGTTGTGTCGCTGGGCGATTTCAAAGTCGATCTGACTGTGCCATGGGGTAATAGTCATGACACCAGTACCAAATTCCATATCTATTGCCTCATCCTTAATGATGGTTGCAGTGATTGGCCCGTTGATCCATTCAGTTTCAAACGTATCTCCGTGTTTGTACTCTATATATCGCTTATCATCTGGATGCATCACTACATATTTATCTCCAAACTTTGTTTCTGGGCGAGCGGTACCGATAGTGAAAGGTCCATATTTGAAGTAATAAAAGGGATCGGTGAATGGTTTGCTTTCTGTTTCAACGTCAGAAAGGGAAGTTTGGTGTTTTGAACACCAATTCACAATGCGGTTTCCGCGGTACACCAATCCGTCGTCATACATTTTCTTAAATGTTTGCTGCACGGTTTCAACTACGTCGGGATCAAGTGTAAATTTTTCTCGAGACCAGTCACACGATGCTCCCATCTGACGAACCTGGTTTTCCATCTTCGCTTTATTCTCAATAGTGAAATCATAGATTTCTTTATAGAGATCTTGTGAATCCATCTTAAAGCGTGAACGCCCCTCCTTCTCTAGTTTCTTTTCGTACACAATCTGTGTCTCAAACCCAGCGTGGTCAGCTCCAGGGATCCATAGTGCTTTAAACCCTTTCATTCGCTTGTAACGAGTTATTACATCTTCAAGTGTGATGAAGAGAGAGTGCCCAACGTGCAAGTCACCGTTTGCGTTTGGTGGAGGCATGACGATGGTAAATGGTGTCTTGTGACGCTCTGGAAGATTGTCAGGATTAAAATATTCTGATTTTTCCCAGATCTCGTAAATACGTGACTCTGTTCCTTGCGGGTCGTATGGTTTGGTGAATTTTTCGTTCATAGGATGTGTAGATATTAGCATCTAATAGGAGAGATTTCCCTCTGCCTTAACTACGGTTTCAAGGATTGCATTAGGAGTAATTATTCGATCTTCGAGTGCGCGAATATATCCTGCCATAGCAATCATTGGTGCGTTATCTGTTGATAGATCTCTCGTTGGAAGGAGTACTGTAATGCCAAGCTCGGTACCGAGTGTTTCAAGGCGTTCTCGAATTACATCGTTTGCAATGACACCACCACCAACGATGAGTGATTTTGCGCTGTGTGCAATGCACGCAGCTTTTGTTTTTGAAGTAATAACTTCGGAAACAGCGTTTTCAAATTCACATGCGATTGCTTTCTTTTGGGTGTCAGTTAATTCTCCGGTTTTTGTTAAGTCGCGGATTAAATATAAAACAGCTGTTTTAATTCCAGAAAATGAAAAATCAAAATCTTTGCTGTGAATCATTGGGCGGGGAAGGTGTACTCCGTGTTCTTGCGGAACTGCTCCTTCGCTGCGTGCTTCTTTTGCAAGTTTGCTCACAAGTGCTCCGCCTGGATATGGAAGTGACAGTAAACGTGCAACTTTATCAAACGCCTCTCCAAGCGCGTCGTCACGCGTGCGACCAATGGTGGTGTACAGTCCCCACGATGGAGTGAGTACTAACTCGGTGTGACCACCACTAATAAGTAGTGCAATTGCAGGAAATGCCACAGATTGCACTTCTGGGCTTCCAGGAGCCTTAAGGAGAGGTGAAATGATGTGACCCTCCATATGGTTAGTTGGGATAAGAGGAATATTCCAAAGAAGCGCTAGAGCTCGTGCAGTATTAATTCCAACCCACAGTGCCGGCTCAAGTCCTGGTCCTTGAGTTACAGCAATTGCGTCAATCTCGGGTTTGAGTAAATATAATCCGTTTGAAATTATTGCGTCATACACCTCTGGTTCTCGAAGAAGAATATGTTTGATGTGTTCTAGGGTTATTTCTGTCGATTCAATTGGAGTGCTTTTTACTTTTTCAATTGTAGTAGTCACAAGCGGAATTATTTTTTGTCCATGTTCACGACGTGCAAGATTTGGAAGTACGCCACCATAGAGCGTATGAAGATCAGCTTGAGAAAAAACCTCTTGGGAGATAAGTGAAAAAACAGGGTTTTCAATTGACCCTGTTCCATGAACTATTGCTGTAGCTGTCTCGTCACAGCTCGTTTCAATGGCAAGTATGCGCATATACAACAGGCTACCGCATATATAGGTATAAAAAAAGCCTGTCCGTAGGATGGACAGGCAATTAAGCTGTTTCTTTATAAGTCAGTGAGTGGGTCTTCAAGAATGAGCATGTACACGTTACTTCCGCTGTTTGCGACACGCTCTTCAGGGTTATTACCCGGTGCTGCAGATGCTGAGCAAAACAAATCGGTGTTTTCGGTCGTTGTAAGGTCTGACCGGTAAATTTTTTCAGGTTGAACACCGATTTGTTCTAGTTGGAACCGGATTGCTGCTGGAATGTCGAGTCCATACGATCCGTTACCCCGATTAATTCTGAAGCGTCCAAGATCGTTGTCGGTATAATGGTTCTCGATTACAAACTCCCGGTATGTTTTGGTTAAAAAATCGTACGCACTATGTGATACTGACGGTCCGATGGAGACAACTACATCAGCGGGACTTGTGTTGAAGTTGTCCTCCATGAGACGAATGACTCTTGCTGCAATGCGCTTTGCGGTGCCTGTCCGCCCGGAGTGCACCAAAGCTGCAACGTGATGTACTGGATCGTATATGGCAACTGGTGTGCAATCTGATGCGCTAATGATCATTGCAACACCTGAAAGTCGGGTTAGAAGCGCGTCTTTTGCTTTTGATTTTTGACACTGATCACTTGTTCTTAGCTTGAAATACCGTTCATCAAGTATCAGTGAGTGTGACGTATGTTTTAGTTCCGTTTTTACATAGCTGTGAGCTGCGCTTGCATCACCCCTCAACTTGTATGTAAATTCCCGAAGAAATCCTTTCAGATCACTTGATGAATAAGGAATGACACCGCAGTTTTCCCGCATGAGGGCACGTATTCGTTGCGGAGTACATGAATTACCATGAGGGTCGAGTTGTGAGAAGAAGCGTTTGGTTGCTCCGCCGAAGTAGATACCTTTGGCTGTAAAGCAGCCAGGGCGCCAGATTCCGTACTCGTCGACTGTCTCAATTTTGTTCCTAGCAGCCATGGTGGCTCCTTTAAAGAAGAAATTGTTGTGTAAGAAACGTCCGCCTCGAATACTACATGTTTTTGGTCAAAAAACCAGTAATGCTGAGAATAGTAAAACCGGCTTAGTGTAGCCGGTTTTATACAGGGTGGGCGATAGAGGACTCGAACCTCTGACCCTCTCAACGTCAATGAGATGCTCTACCAACTGAGCTAATCGCCCAAACAACTACCAAAACAGCTAATCTCCCGCGAGGAATAGACTATCAATTCTTTTCTTCGAAATCCAGACATACAGAGTTCATGCAGTAGCGTTTTCCGGTCGTGGCTTCTGGTCCATCATCAAAAACGTGTCCAAGGTGGGATCCGCATTGTGCGCATGTAACTTCTGTGCGCTCCATGCCGTGCGTTGCATCTCGTTCAAGTTTTACGGATCCAAGTAGTGCTTGGTCAAAACTTGGCCAGCCAGTACCAGAGTCAAATTTTGCGTCTGATGCAAAGAGAGGGTTGCCACACACTACACACTTATATGATCCACTCCTTTTTTCTTGTAAGAATTTACCAGAGAAAGGCATTTCAGTCCCTTTTTCTCTAAGTACTTTATATTGCTCTGGTGTGAGCATTTTCTTTAATTCTTCTTCTGAAGGAGGGGTTTGATCACTCATATATATAGTATATGCCTATTTCAGTAGTTCTGCTGCTTCTTGCTGCACCTTCTTAAGTTTAGGGTTAATGACAAATTGGCAGTACGCAGCTTCTTTGTGGTTAGCGTAATAATTATGATGATAATTTTCTGCTGGGTAGAATTCGGTAAGAGGAGAGACTTCAGTAACTACTGGGTCTCCTGGCTTTGCAGATTGGTTAATATCAGAAATTGTTTCCTCTGCAATTTTCTTTTCTTCTTCGTTTGTGTAGAAAATTACAGATCGATACTGAGTACCAACATCATTTCCTTGTCTATTGAGTGTTGTGGGATCGTGAGAAACAAAAAATATCTTTAATAGATTCTTGAATGAAATTATCGAAGGATCGTATTCGATTTTAATAATCTCAGCGTGACCAGTATTTCCATCGCACACGTCATCGTACGAAGGGTTTGGAACGGTTCCACCAGCGTATCCAGGCATAACAGAAATTACCCCTTTTGCGAGTTTAAATGCTGCCTCTGTGCACCAGAAACAACCACCTCCAAGATATGCATATTTTTTTGATTCCATGTATTGATATTAGAGGTTAATAAAAAAGGTCCTGTCTCCCCATAAAAATGAAGGACAGGACCTATTCCGCACTGTCGATCTGCCTTCTTCCACTACTTCGGACGGTAAATAGTATATGGATCGACACCTGCGGGCTTCTATGTAAAAGCATAACGCCCCACGTATAACTGTCAATTCTTTTTGTGACCTCACGGGGAATCGAACCCCGATTCTGGGCTTGAAAAGCCCATGTCCTAACCGTTAGACGATGAGGCCAGCAGGGAACACTATACAATAATCCAAGGCTAGAATCAAAGGGTTGAATATAGATTTGACATATTCGTAATATAGTGGGACACTATTATTCGGAAGGTTACATCTACTTCATAACAACCTCAACTGAGGTAAAGGAAGGATTATGGCGAAGAGATCTAAAAAAGGTAAGGATAAAACCTTGCCCTTGTTCCAAAATCCCACAAGTTGGACACGTGAAAGGAACGATACTGCACTGCCTGGGGCAAAGCGTCGTCGAAAGCGCTATGTTCCCAAGCCTGTAGGTGTCCATTAGTTTACGTACACCATAAAGCCCGTCATGTGACGGGCTTTATCTTTTGTCATACCTTGCTGAAATGCTAGGATGCAATAGTTATAGGAAGAGTGGCTGAGTGGTTGAAAGCACCGATCTCGAACATCGGCAGGGGTGAAAGCTCCTCGTGGGTTCAAATCCCACCTCTTCCGCAATGAAAAAGCCACAACTGGATCAAACAGTTAAATTCATGAAGTTTTTGCATGCGTTTCAGTTGGTTGAGCGCATCATGCACGTACCAAATGTAGAAAGAAATGAGAATGATGCTGAGCATAGCTATTCTCTTGCAATGCTCGCGTGGTACCTGATTGATAGTTTGGATTTGAAACTGGATAAGCAAAAGGTATTTGAATACTGTCTCACGCATGATTTGGTGGAAATTTATGCCGGAGACACATATTTTCTTGATGAAAAAGCAAAAGAAACAAAAGCAGTAAGAGAAAAAGAGGCACAATTACAGATTGAAAGAGAATTCCCAGAGTTTGTAAGTTTGCACCCAACAATTACAAAGTACGAGTTACAACAGGATCCTGAAAGTATATTTGTGCACTCCTTAGATAAATTAGCTCCAGTACTAACCAATTTCATTATGGAAGGGAGAACATGGAAAGCAGTGGGTGTGGCATTCAAAGACTTGCTTGAAAACAAGCGGAATAAGATACAAGAAGGTAGTGAAGTGATGGATTTATTTGAGCAAATAATTGTTATTATTGAAAAAGATCCATTGAAATATTTCCCTAAGTAATTTTTATGAAATCACCACTATTCTATATTGATCGATTTTTAAACGGTATTGCGATGTATCGCTTAACGATGTACGCAGTTTTTGCAATCGCAGCAATTGCAATTCTCCTTGGTTTTTTCGGGGTGCTTTCGTATAGCGGACCAACATTGGTACTTTCAGCAACAATTGTGATTGTTACGTGTTGTGTGGCGAATTTCTTGTTCTCGAAAATCGTGGGTGCTGTTATGAATAGTGAGTCTGCGTTCATTACTGGTGGAATTTTGTTTCTGATTATCTCTCCAATGTCGTCTGGTAGAGACGCAATTGCACTTGTTCTTGCTGGGGTTATCGCAATGGCTTCGAAGTATGTGTTTGCCTGGAAAAAGAGACATATTTTTAACCCCGCAGCGTTTGCAGCTTTTGTACTCGGGTTTACACCGTTTGCTGCAGCAACATGGTGGGTTGGAAGCATATACCTACTTCCAGTTGCAATCGTAGTTGGATTTCTTGTGGTCCGAAAGATACGACGATTTTCATTGGTACTCTCATGTATTCTCGCATCAGTTGGGGTGGCTTCTATATACGCGATAACAATTAATTTTTCTGTACCTGATTACTTGTCACAATTGTATGCTTCGTGGCCATTAATCTTCATGGCTACAATTATGCTTACTGAGCCATTTACAACTCCTCCACAGAGAAATCAGCGAATTGCATACGGTGCTCTTGTGGGTGCGTTAAGTAGCTGGCCACTGGCACTTAACCTAGGGCTATTTACAATTTACGGAACGCCAGAGTTTGCATTACTTGTAGGAAATGTATTTTCATACTTCTTTAACCTCAAGCGTCGACTAATACTCACACTCAACAATGCAAAAGAGATTGCAAAAGATACCCGACAGTTTTCTTTCGCGAGTATCAGTGGACCAATTAGCTACAAAGCAGGTCAATATTTAGAGTGGACACTTCCTCACGAAGGAACTGATATGCGAGGAATGCGCAGATACTTTACAATCGCATCATCACCAACAGAGGGCGATATTAAACTCGGTGTAAAGTTTGCACCGCAATCAAGTTCGTTTAAGCAAAATCTCAGAGCTTTAGAAGAAGGAAAGACAATACTTGCAGGGCAGTTGGCAGGAGACTTTATTCTCCCAAAAGATGCAAATAAAAAATTAGTATTTATTGCAGGAGGAATTGGCATCACTCCTTTTCGAAGTATGATCAAATACATACTCGATACAGATGAGAAACGAGATGTCGTTCTCTTTTACAGCAACAAAACATATGCAGAAATTGCATACAAAGATCTACTTACCGAAGCTGCACAAAGAATAAATCTCCGATCGGTTTATTTAGTAAATGAGAAGGAGGGAGTGCCTGGAGGATTTCCAGTTGAGGTTGAGTTTATTACTCCTGACATGATTAAGAATAAAGTACCGGATTATGCAGAGCGGGTATTTTATCTCTCGGGACCTGATGCAATGGTCACATCGTATAAAAAGCTACTTCGTGGAATGGGTGTACCGCGCAAGAATATTAAGACTGATTACTTCCCGGGATTTGCATGATCGAACCTGTAAAAAATCCAAATACTCCACACATATTTTCATACCAGTCGATGGGAACAAGCTGGGAGATTTCCATTTGGGATGAAATTTCTGAGTCAGCGGTGACAGAACTCAAAGATGAAATTGTTCTTCGATCAAATACGTTTGATCAGACATATTCTCGTTTTAAGAAGGATTCATTTGTGTGGGAGATCGCCGGAAAGATCGGTATTTTTGAAGTTGAAAGAGAATTTATGGAAATGCTCGAGGTGTATAAAAAATTGTACGAACCAAGTGGTAGAAAAATTAACCCACTAGTTGGGTATGCAATCAGCGATTTTGGGTACGATGCTGACTACTCCCTTGAAAGGAAAGATGAGATCCGAATAGTGCCTGATTTAACTGAGTCAGTGCGTATGGTTGATTCTACCCACATAGAGATAGTACAGCCTTCCTTGTTCGATTTTGGGGCTTTAGGCAAGGGATATTTCGTCGATCAGATCTCACTGTTTCTTAAAGAAAGGGGTATTAAACGCTTCTTGGTGAATGGAAGTGGGGATATATATTATGAAGGTGACGGTCATCTACTTCGCTGTGGCATGGAACACCCAACTGACCCAACACAAGTTATTGGAGTCATTGAAATTACCCAAGGATCGGTGTGTGCTTCAGCAATTAACAGAAGAGCCTGGAAAGGAGTTCATCATGTCGTTGATCCACATACCCTAACGTCACCAAGTGAAATCGCTGCTGTCTGGACGGTTGCTCAAACAGCACGATTAGCTGATGGTTTGGCAACATGCTTGTTTTTCGTTTCTCCTGAAGAGTTAGCACTAGCATTACCAAATGATCCCTTTGAATGTTGCATAGTCAATTCAAAAGGACAAGTAAAAAAATCTCCGGGATTTACCGGAGAAATTTTCACTGCGTAGAGAGAGTGTATTAGGCTCGAATTGCTTCTGCCTTGATCTTATCAAGCGCATCCATGAAGCCCTTTGGTGTGAGAGATGAACCATTTACAACACTAAGAGATACTTCGTCGATTGACTTACCAACAACGAGTGACGAGAATCCTTCTGCAAACTTTCCTTGCATTGTCACACTTCCTGGGTTTTCAGCTTTTCCTTCAAACTTCACGTCTGTAATGACATCGTTTGTGAGGGTAACTGTTACCCCAACTTCTTCGGCTCCAGCAGGAGAGACGTACTGTCCTGTAGCTCCGTATGTACCATCTTCGTATTTTCGCTTATCTGCTACTGGCTGAGACTCATTGACCGGGCCCATTTCATCATTTCTTCCAACTGCCCACGCTGCGGCTGATGCAATAACAACTGCAATAGCAACAACAATTCCAACTATCTTAGGTGTATTGTTTTTCATTATTATGCATTTTACCTTGCTTGCCTATCTTTTTCCAGGAGTATAATTACTACGGGAGTACAGTATAGTATCGCATCAAACATTGAGCCTTTATAAAATAAATAACGGCATATGAATCCAACAATCGGTTATTTCAGAAATATCGGTGATGTTATGCTTACCTCTGTCCAAGAGGTTGCGTACCAGTTCATCGTATATGTCCCACAGGTGGTGGGAGCAATCATTGTCGTCATACTTGGCGTCCTGATCGCGTCTCTCATCGGAAGTATTGTGCGGAAAATTGTTAAGGCGACAAAAGTAGACGACCTCATTGGTCGCTCTGGTATTAATGAAAAGTTACACGCGGGATCAAAGTATGTACTCCTTTCAGGGGCATTAGGTGAAATCGCAAAGTGGCTCATTATTATTGCAACGCTCATGGCAGCATCAGATATCTTGAATCTGCCACAGATTACAGCCTTCTTGAGCAGGATATTGTTCTACATCCCTCAAGTATTCGTAGCGGTAGTTATACTGACAATCGGACTTGTTGCATCTAGTTTCGCTTCGAGGATTGTTGAAAGTTCTCTCCAGGCGTCACAGGTCAACACAAAGAATCGTAAGCGTTTAGCTTCAATTGCAAAGTATGCAATCATTGCCTTCTCAGTGATGGCAGCACTCTTGCAACTTGGTATTGCTCCTGAGCTTATCCAGATCCTTACAGCAGGTATAGTGCTTGCACTGGCCCTTGCATTTGGTCTAGGTGGTAAGGAAGAAGCAGCACGATTCCTCCATGGTCTTCGAGAAGAAAACTAATACGTTTCTCGTAAACAAAAACACCTCCAATTGGAGGTGTTTTTGTTTACTGTGTTTCTTCTGTTGATTCCGAGTGAGTACTCTCAGGTGAATTCTTGTGGTGTTCGTGGTGTTTGACCCACATGAAAATGTCTTCCACTGCTTTGATTGCATCACCTACTGCAATGTTGTTTTGTTGAAATAGTGCGTCAGTACAGTCACCGGCAGCCCAGATACCAGCTCTTGATGTGCGTTGGTTGCGCGCGTTAATAGTTATGCGGTTATACTCATCGCGCTTTACAATGTCAGCTGCAAGATCTGTGTTCGGTACTGATCCAATCTCTACAAACACTCCTTTAACAGGTATTTCTTTTTTAATATCAGTCTTTACGTCTTTGACGATAGCGCTTTCTACAAATGATGTTCCTTTTACTTCAACAATTTCTGCGTTCTTAATGATTCGAATATTTGGGTGCGACAGTACCTTTTCAACTGTAATTGCATCAGCCCTAAATGTTTCACTACGGTGCACGATAGTTACTGTTGTTGCATATGAAAGAAGCTGCATTGCTGTTTCGAATGCTGCGTTACCTCCACCAATTACCATCAGATCCATTCCAGCAAATAGTGGTCCGTCACATGATGCGCAATATACGATTCCTTTGTTTTCAAAACGGTCTGAGCCTGGAACGGTAATTTTTCTTCGTGAGCTACCAGTAACAATGAGTACCGCGTGAGTCTCAAGAGTTTTTCCTTCTTGTGTAGTTACGACAAAAGCCCCGCGTTTACGGGTGACATATGTTGCTTTGTCTTTCTCAATAATCTCAAGCCACTCACCCTCGTACGCTTTTGCATGCGCTTGGAGTTGTTTTGAAAGTTCTGCTCCTGATATTTCTGGAGTACCAATCCAGTTTTCAATTTTCTCTGAGACTGTGCTCTGACCCTCAAAATGTGGAGTTACAAGTGCAGTGCGTAATCGTTTTCGAGCAGCATAAACTGCCGCACCTACGCCAGCAGGTCCACCACCAATGATCACTAGATCAAGCGTCATGAAAAGAATTTAATATTATTTAACTTTCGAACGGCGAAGGAAAGCAGGAATTGCGCCCCAGTCATCATCCTCGTCATCTTCAATACGAGGCTTTTTCTCTTCGATTTTTTCTACAGGCTTTTCAATGCGAGAAGAAGCTGAAGGAAATGGTTGTGATGCAGCGTTGCTAGCTTGTGAAGGTGATTGATTGTTGAAAATTGAATTAAAGATACGGCCTTTGTTTCGGTCATCAGAATCATCGGGAGCAGGCATTCCAGCGTTTGTATTTATTGCTGCGTTTGTTGCGCTAGAGAAGAGTGTCTTTCGTGGTGTTGAATCAGGAAATCCTGATGCAATAACAGTAACCTTGATTTCGTTTTTCTTGAGTTTTGTATCAAATACAGTTCCGAAGATCACCTTGGCATTTGGATCAACTGATTCAGTGATTACCTTGGCAGCATCTTGGATCTCAAACATAGTAAGGTCATCACCGCCAGCGATAGAGAAGAGTACGCCCTTTGCTCCGTGGATAGAAAGGTCGATAAGAGGAGAGTTGATTGCCGCTCGTGCAGCTTCTTCAGCACGCTTTTCACCAGTTGCTGTTCCAACACCCATAAGTGCTGATCCTGCGTTTTCAAGTATGGCTCGGATATCAGCGAAGTCAACGTTAATGAATCCTGGAGTTGTAATCAAGTCTGAAATACCTTCAACAGCTTGTTTTAGGACTTCATCACAAAGTGCGAATCCATTCTTGGCAGTTGTATCTTTTCCAATGACGGCGAGAATCTTGTCGTTAGGAATAACAACAAGCGCATCAACTGCGTGCCGTAGTTCTTCAAGACCGAGGTCAGCGTTACGCATACGCTGTTGTCCTTCAAATGTGAATGGTTTTGTAACGACGCTAATAGTGAGTGCGCCCATTTCTTTTGCGAGACGTGCAACTACTGGACCAGCACCAGTAAATGTTCCACCTCCAACTCCACCAGCAACGAAGACCATGTCTGCGCCTTTGATAGTTTCACGAATTTCTTCCTGAGTTTCTTCTGCTGCTCGCTTTCCAACCTCAGGATTCATTCCAGCACCAAGACCCTTTGTCACATTCTTTCCAATATGGATTTTTTTAGTAGCAAGAGAATTATGAAGATCTTGAGCGTCTGTATTAACTGCAATGAAATCAACTCCTTTAACTTTGGAGTTAATCATGTGGTTAAGGGCGTTCTTTCCGGATCCTCCAACGCCAAGCACTTTGATTCGTGCAAATGCTTCAACTTCTGGTTTTACTTGTGGCATATCGTGACTAGATTAATGCGTTGACTATACCATAGAGGATAGCTAAATGACAGCCAACAATATTGACTTTTTTTTAGTTTATTTCGAAGTTTTATGGCAAAAATTGTCTAATCCACTCAATGAATCCTTTTCGAATTGGTTCAAATACTCGCATACCAAGCGATTCAGCTGATTCATGGTTAATTCCAAAGAGACAAAGGCCATATGCAACTGACCAAAATGAATCTTGAACTGTTTTTTCGTTTTTGATATTTATACTCTTTGCAGTACGTGCAGGAAGTTTAAGGGTGGCTCTTGCGATGTCTTCAATTGAGGTAACTCCAGAACTTCCACCAGTGAGAACTACTCCAGCGGGAAGAAGTCCGCTTTTCCCAATCTTTTTTAAATGCGCTTCGATAAGCTCAAAAATATCTGTGAGACGTGCAGCAATGATGTCATCGAGTTTTTTCTTTGGAAAATTATGTTCTTTCTTTCCACGTTTAATACTCTCAGCTTCGTCAATCGGAATACGCATGCCAAGTGCAATATCGTGAGTTATATCAATGCCACCAATTGGAAACACTTCAAGTGAAATTGGTACGCTATTTTCAAAGACAACAATAGAAGCTGTCTCAGCGCCGATATTTGCAAGGACGCAGCCAGCAATTTTCTGAGCTTTTGTAAGTGTGACTAAGCTTGCTGCAAGTGGGGACGCCATGACATCTTCAACTTCAAGTCCGGCGTTATTCAATGCTTCAACGAGATCGTTCAAATGTTGATCGACGCAAGATACAAAGAGTACACGTGCTTCGAGTTTTGCTCCTTTTAATCCTTGTGGACGACTGAGGATTACTTTTCCGTCTACTTTGTATGAGATGGGAATAGTATGGAGGATGCGCTTGTTAATCGTGTGGTGAGAGGGAAGGGTCTCTTCGCATACCTTAAGAACCTTTTCAACATCAAGGTCTGTGATTTCACCGTCAGCACGAGAAATCATAATGCTTCCTTGGTGCACTAGTGATGTAAGGCCAACACCACCAATACCCAAAAATGCTTTCTTTATTTCAACGTCAGCATGTTTTTGTATTTGAGCGATCGCCTCTCTAATACCATGAGTAATTTCCTGGACATTAACGATGTATCCATGACGGAGTCCACGTGATTCACTAAATCCTGTGCCAATGATTCGAGGCACATGTCGGCCATCTTCCACACTGCGCTCACACGCCATCACCTTAATTTGGTGAGTTCCTATATCAATTCCGCAAGCGACGATTTTGGACATTACTTTTAATAAAACGTCGTAATAGTTGACGCTCTTTGCGTTCCATTATACTGCCGTGGTCCAAACCATCCAAGTGAAGCAAACTGTGGATGAATAAAAAGGCAACAAAATCTTCGTACGACATTCCGTACTTGTGCGCTTGTCGCTCTGCTTGATTTAAATTTATGAAAATTTCTCCGCTACCATCATTATCAAAAGGAAAACTTAATGTGTTTGGAACATATGATTTTCCACGATGTTCAACATTTAATGCTTTTGCACGAACATCACCAACAAACGCTAAAGATACCTCGGGCTTCGCACCGACAGCTGCAATTTTTATTTCCTCATACGGCAACGATGGAGTTTCGCGCCGTGTAGTATTTACCCATGAAAGATTCATGGAGTAGGGGATTATTGTCTTCCGTACGTTCGCTCTTGGACCTTTCCAAGTTTGATCAATCGAAGTGTATCAGCTCGGCGAGAAATTCGCTTCAAAGCGTGCTTCTTTCGAACGTATGTTGATGGGTCGCGTTCAGCGTAACGAATAGACTTTACGCGGTTTACGACACCAGCACTCTGCATTTTTCGGGTAAAGCGCTTAAGCGTGCTAAGTCCGCTTTCATTTGCTCCCTTTTTAATTTCTACGTGAATCATATTGTAATGAAATACAAGCCTATCATAGAGGCCTATCTTGCGCAATAATTTACAGCTCCTTGATGTATTTAACGATATCGTTCTGTGGTATGGCCTTTTCTGAGCGGTTAACGGTATTTCGAACGATAATGTTCTTTTCAACGAATTCCTTTTGCCCAATGAGGAGGATGTACTCAACTTTTAGTTGTTCAGCGTTCATCATTTGAGAGCCAAGTTTGTCCTTAAGAAGACCGTGGAGAGCCTGGATACCAGCATCTTCAAGTTCCATAAGGAGAGAAAGAGTGCGTTTTCGTGCATCAGGTCCAACGTGGATGATGTAAAGCGGTGGGTGGTTTCGGTTTGTTGAAGGTTTTTTTGCAAGAAGCTTTGTTGGAACAGTTAGGCTTGCTCCTACAGCAGGGAGGTCGCGTTTGCTCTGCATCAATTTTCCTAGAGCTGAATATCGAGTGAGTGAAGCGGTGATGACATTTTTCTTATTATCCTCTGCCTCTAGTTTCGCGAGAAGTCCGTTTTCATATTCAAATGCAGGAAGCAGTGAGTTATCAATTTCATACATGCAATCAGTAGACTCCATGAATTCCAGAACTTCTTTAAAGTACTCTCTGCTTGATTCAGAGAGGAAGTTGATGCTTTGAGGGGCTTCCGCAACAAGTTTTTCCATTGATACTGGAGGGTTTGCAAGGAGAAGAAGCGGAGATTGTTTTAATGCCTCACGTGCTGGAGCAGTGAGCTCAGACATGTTCTTTTTAAAGTAGTTACCAACGTCGCGTACAAATTTTGTGTACGCGTCTTTCTCACCTGTGCAATTGAGTTTCCATGTGCATGTCTCAACATTAAGACGCTTGAGAGTTGAACTGATTGCACCAATCATAAGTGCTTCAGCTACTCCACGTTGGATACCGATAATATCAATATGGAATGTTGTTGTTTTCTTTACAGTATTTTCAGAAACAGTATATGAAAGCAGTGGTTGTGCACCTTGTACTCCGTGAGTTTCGGCGTGTCGAATAGCAGCTATTCTATGGAGATTACGAGTCTGTGCCTCTGTTTTTGAAATTGTGCCAATTGGGATGATGCGTTGTGCAATCTGTTGGATGTCTTTTGATCCAGCAAAGTTCAGTTCAGTGAAACCGAAAAATTCTAGCGCTCGTGCGACAGGATTTTTGCTCTGAGGTTTGGTTGTTTTTTTGCCGCTTGAACGAGTGTTCTTGCCGCGTACGGAAGATTTTGACTGCATATATGTAATTTTGGTTTCTAGAAATTAATTCGAGTATCGTTCGCTCCCGGGGTAGATATCAAGTTTCGAAAATGGATATACACTTACGAATGGCTTTCCAATGATGTTATCTTTTGGGAGCACTCCCCAGATACGTGAGTCAGAACTCACTGGTCGGTTATCTCCCAGGACAAAGTATTCACCTTCGCCAAGGGTTGCCTTTTGCTCTACCTCACGTAGGTCTTTATTTACGATATATTCTTCGGGAAGTGTAAATGCTTTGCCTTCAACAGGGGTGATGACTACTACACCATTTGTCATAGATACTGTCTCACCTGGAAGGCCAATGATGCGCTTAATGTAGTACGTAGAAGGCTCCTTTGGGTACTTAAATACGATCACATCACCACGCTTGGGATCTGATAGTTTGTATGACAGTTGGTCAACAATCATGTACTCGTGCTCTACAAATGTAGGTTCCATTGATTGACCACTAACCACAAACGGTTGTGCAATGAACATTCGAACAATAGCAACGAGGATAATTGCGAAAATAGCGCTCTTTATAAGCTCAAAAAGCCAATTCGTGGTCTTTTCCATGGCGCAATTGTACCACAGATTTTACCCAAATACAAGCTACCTAAAATAGGGTACTTATCCACTCTTTTTACCGATTTAGCTGTACAATACCGCCATGCCATATATTGTTGCCGCGCTTGGAAACCCAGACGATCCATATAAGCTAACTCGCCATAACGCAGGACGAATCGTACTTGATGCGATCGTTAAAGAGGAAGGGGGTGAATGGAAGAGTGATTCTATGTCAGATAGCCTTATCTCAAAGGTTTCAATTACCACTCCCGAGTCCGCTGGATCAAAGAAAAAATCTACTCCCATCCTTGCTGTGAAGCCTGAGACGTTTATGAACAAGTCAGGAAGTGCAATTAAGAAATATGTAAAAACAAAAGCTGAAGCTGAAAAGCTTGTTGTGCTTCATGACGATCTTGATTTGGGTATTGGAACGATAAAACTCTCCTTTGATCGTGGTGCGGGAGGTCACAATGGCGTTGCTTCAATTGTCTCTGCAATTAAAACGGAAGCGTTTACTCGTATTCGCATTGGAATTTCTCCGGTAGGAGCGAAAGGAGTTAAAAAACCAGTTGGAGCGGAAAGGGTTGAGAAACATATCCTTAAAGATTTTTCTGCTGATGAACTTACGGCATTAAAAAAGGTTGGAAAAAAGATCCACGAAGCGCTCGGAACACTCCTTGCTGAAGGAAGGGAGGTTGCGATGAATAAGTTTAATTAAATATAAAAAATAAACCCCAACTTTTCAGTTGGGGGTCCCCATTTAATGTGGGTTGGAATAAAACAGTTTACACGTCATCGGATTTGTGGAAGTCGACATTCGTGGACAAAGAGACTTGTGCCCCAGGGTTTGTACACTAAACGTCGAAAGTACGAAACATCCATTCGCGACCAGAACAATTCTTCCAGCTGTTGTTGCCGGTGCTCGTTGCTGTGGTTATTCTGACCATTAAAGATGTACGTTGGGGCAAATGAGCCGACGTACAATCTCTGAATTGGCCGCTTGTCTACGAATGGCAGTGTGGGCTTGATCATCTCAGTGACAGTGCGTACAAGTTTTTCTGGATCGCAAGGACCAGGAAGCGTGTTTGGGTAGAGCGTTTCACAGATTTCACCTCCGTGAACCTCCGAACTATCGCTACACCAGCCTGGACCACCGCGAATCTCGAAATCGCCATGTGGCAACGGTTCACAACTTCTCCCAATTAAAGGGATCATGTCGAGCCAAGTGTCTCGTTCATCGAAGCTTAATCCTTGGGGCGCCATCTTCAAGATTGCCTCGTAAGGCTTATACTGCACCCAGAAGGTAACTTCCCAATGGCCAATGACCTTGTTAAGACCCTTGACGTTTCCGTATTGGCGCTCCCAGGTATCGTTCGTGTCGTTCTCGGTGTAATGGAGATGAACCAGGACACTCTTACCGATGATGTGAAAGAACAGGTTGGTTGATCGGGCGAAGGTCGCCGGAACGTGGTATGGCATCTGATAGCTGTTAATCTCCACATTGGAGACCAGCGCGTATCCTGCCTTGACCATGCCCGCGATAACCTTCTTGAAATAGCTCTGACCAACAGCTTTGCAGGTGAACTGCATGTGAGTCTCCTTTCGGGAGATAGGGGGGGTAAACGGATCCTCACTGAAACTCTGCAGTGTATTATATCATAAATTAAGTATATGTCAAGTATATACCAACAAACCTATATATGAATTAACCCAAACAAAAAACACGCATTGCTGCGTGTTTTTTGTTTGGGTTTTAATATGTTATTTAGCCTGTCCGTATGAGAGTGTCATCTTCTGTGACTTAGCGTCAAAAGATGTGATCTTGAACTGGTAACTTTTACCTAGTTCAAGTGCTGCTCGAAGTCCTGCGTCGTTTCCGAATTCAGAAACGTGTACAAGTCCAGCTACTCCTTCTTCAATAGAAGCAAGGGCACCATACTTGTTGAATTTAATGATTGTTCCTTCAACAACTGAGTCCTTCTTATACTTCTTTGCAGCGTCTTGCCATGGGTTCGGCTTGAGGGCTTTGATAGAAAGAGAAACCTTTCCATCCTTAACTTCAATAACTTTCACTTTAACTCGATCCCCAACTCGGTATAGCTGGCGAGGGTCTTCAACGAGTGACCAGTCGAGTTCTGAGATGTGAACAAGTCCTTCAAGTCCTTCTTCAACCTTTACGAATGCTCCGAAATCAACGATGCCTGTGATTTCACCATCAAGTGTGTCACCAACCTTGTATTTCTCAACAATCTTTTCCTTCTCCTTTTCACCACCAACCTTTTCGGAGAAGATAAGTTTGTTTTCGTTAGGAACGGCACTGATGATTGTTGCGATAAGGCGCTGACCAACAAGCTTCTTAAGTTCTTCGAGGATCTTGTCCTTGTCACCGTCAGCTACACGTGGGTAGTGTTCAGCCTTAAGTTGTGAGGCAGGAAGGAATCCTTGGATACCTTGCCATACGATGATAAGTCCACCTTTGTTTGCTTCTGTCGGAACAATTTCAAGAGGGCGCTTTTCTTTAACAGCTTCAAGTGCTTCACCCCAGACAATAGCTTGTTTAGCTTCCTTAAGTGAAAGCTCGTAATAACCATCTTTTTCATGGATATCGACGATCTTTGCGCTTACCTTGTCTCCGATAGGGAGTTTCTTGATGATGTCGCGGGCAGCGATATATTCGCGTCCGTAAATAATTCCAGTACCAAAAGGGAAGAGATCGACGTATACGGCGCTCTTTTCAATGTTGATAACAGGACCTTCAACCATATCTCCAATTTGTGGAGAAGCGGTAACCTTTTCAAGATAGGCTGCCATCATTCGGGTATCCTTTTTTACTTCGACTTTTGGGTCGACTGTTGTTGATTCGCTCATGTTGTTTGGCTGGGAGGCTCACTACACATCGTCAGAATGTAGGTCGTAGTGAGGATACTTCCAGAAGTTATAGACTTATTAAATAAAAAACCCTGTTTCCAGAGATTAGAACATAATATCTTGAAAAGTGGATTTTGTAAACAGGCCAGTGGACTGCTATAATCCGCGCATGATTCTTACGTACCAAGGAGGAGGTTGCTATAAAGCACAGCATGGACAGGTAGTTATTGCTGTTAATCCACCAAGCAAAGACTCGAAGCGATTTAAAATATCAAAGTTCGGAGCAGATGTGGTCCTTTCATCACTTAAACACCCTGATTGGAATGGTGTTGAACAGGCTACCCACGGCTCAACGGTTCCGTTTGAGATCTCAGGACCCGGTGAATATGAGTATAAGGAGATATTCATTCGAGGACTTCCATCGTACTCATCATATGACTCTGGAAAGGAAGCAAAAAAACGTATTAACACCATTTATTCATTTACACTCGATGGTATTAATATTTGTATCCTCGGTGCGTTATCAGACAAAGAGCTTCCAGCTGAGACAAACGAAGCAATTGAAGAAGTTGATCTGTTGATTGTTCCAGTGGACAGCGCAGGAGCTGACGCACTATCTCCAAAGGATGCATATTCTCTTGCGGTTGCACTCGAAGCCAAAGCAATCGTACCGTGTGCACTTGGAGAAAAGGGGTCACTTGAAGCGTTCCTTAAAGAGGCTGGAGCAAAAGATCCACAAAAGACAGACAAACTCACAATCAAGAAAAAGGATCTAGAGGGAAAAGAGAGTCAGGTTATCGTTATCTCGCAATCATAACTGTATAATACGTACATATGAGTATCATCCATCGTTTGAGACAGCGTCCAGATCATCATAAGCATGCCATCGGTCTTGTGGTGTCGTTTTTCGTGACCGCGCTTATTTTAGGTGTGTGGCTTACGGTCCGTCCATTCACAAGTGATACAGATAACGCGGTAATTGTCATTGACCAGGATGGAAATAGAGTAGACAATGCGAATTTGTCAGTCGTTCAAAGTGATGTCGCTGCCGGAATTGGTGCGTTTGCAACCGGCACACGATCACGATAGTAGTTATATAGCTCCCGTATGAAAAAAAATCAGAACGATACACCAAAAGAAGAATATAAAAGACCAGAAGGAGAACGAGGGGTAGTTTCTCGAAGTATTACGCAAGAAATGCGTGACTCATACCTCGACTATGCGATGTCGGTTATCACCGCGCGTGCACTTCCTGATGTTCGCGATGGATTAAAGCCAGTACACCGCCGTATTCTTTTTTCTATGCACGAAAAGGGACTGACTGCGACAGCAAAGTTCCGTAAGTCAGCAACAGTAGTTGGAGATGTGCTTGGTAACTACCACCCGCACGGAGATGCTGCTGTCTATGACTCAATGGTTAAGATGGCACAGCCATTCTCATTTAGATATCCTCTTGTACTTGGACAAGGTAACTTCGGTTCTATCGACGGTGATCCGCCAGCTGCATATAGGTATACCGAGGCAAAAATGAGCCGTCTTTCTGCTGAAATACTTCGAGATATTGAAAAAGAAACTGTTGACTGGAAGCCAAACTTCGATGCAACGAAGCGTGAGCCGTCCCTTATGCCAACTGCAGTTCCAAACCTGCTACTCAATGGAACTCTTGGTATTGCTGTGGGAATGGCAACAAACATTCCTCCACACAACCTCACCGAGGTTATTGATGCGACACAACATTTGATTGATAACGACGACGCATCAACTGAAGATTTGTTGCAATTTATTAAAGGCCCTGATTTTCCAACAGGAGGTATTGCCTTTAGTGCAAACGATATCAAGCATGCATCAAGTACTGGAAAAGGTGGTGTCGTTGTTCGTGGTGAAGCTGAAATTATTGAAACAAAGTCTGGATCATTCCAGATTGTCATCACTTCGATCCCATACCGTGTGAACAAGTCAGACCTCATTGAAAACATCGCAAACCATGTTCGAGATAAAAAGCTCGAAGGAATTAAAGAAATGCGAGATGAATCAACGTCTGACATTCGCGTTGTGATCGAACTTAAGGGCTCTGCAAATCCACAAGCGGTTCTCAACTATTTATACAAACACACACAGCTCGAAGAAACATTCCACTACAACCTCGTAGCGCTTGTTCACGGTGTTCCACAGACACTTTCAATCAAGACAGTACTTCAAGAGTTCATCACGCACCGTGAAATTGTAGTTCGACGTCGCACAGAATTTGATCTTCGAAAAGCTGAAGAACGAGAACATATTCTATTGGGTCTCAAGAAAGCTCTGGATCATATAGATGCAATCATCAAGTTAATTCGTGCATCAAAAGACGTGCCGGCTGCGCACGCTGCGCTCATGAAGGAGTTTAAGTTTTCAGAGAGACAAGCAACAGCAATTCTTGAAATGCGTCTCCAGAAACTTGCTGGTCTTGAGCGAAAGAAAATCGAAGAAGAACTCGCTGAGGTACAGGCACTCATCAGAGCACTTAAGGAACTTCTTTCAAGCAACAAGAAGATTCGTCAGGTTATCTCAAAGGAACTCGCGGAGATTAAAGAAAAATTCGGTGATGAGCGTCGTACAAAAATCATCAAGGGTGAAGCAAAACAATTGTCACTCGAAGATTTGGTACCTGATCAAGAAACTATCCTTGTGCTTACATCAGGTGGATACGTAAAGCGAACTGCTCCAGAAGAATATCGAAAGCAGAAGCGTGGAGGTGTTGGGGTGGTTGATCTTGATACAAAGGAAGAAGACTTTGTCACACACTTCCTAACAGCCTCAACACATAACGACGTACTCTTCTTCACAAACCGTGGAAAGGCATACCAAATCAAGATGTACGAATTCCCAGAAGGGCGCCGTGCAACAAAGGGTAAGTCGATCATGAACTACATTTCACTTGAACAAGGTGAAAAAGTTACATCGGTCCTAGCTATGCCAAAGGAACTCAAAAAGAGCGACCTTTCTCTCATGCTCATTACCAAAAACGGTACTGGAAAGAAAACTGAAGCTGAAGCATTTCACGATGTGCGAAGAAACGGCATCATCGCAATCAAGCTTGTTTCAGGAGATGAACTCATCTCAGCTGTTTTTGTTGAGAAGGGAGATACTGTCTCTGTTGTTACCGAAGGTGGCCAATCAATTCGTTTTGACGAAGATGATATCCGAGAAATGGGACGCGCAGCTGCTGGGGTGCGTGCGATGAGTGTGGATAAGGATGATGCAGTTATTGCAGCTGACGTCATTAAGAAGGATGCAAAGAATGTTGAGATCCTTGTGGTTACACAAAATGGATACGGAAAAAAGACAGCTGCCAAGGAATACAAGGTACAAGGCCGTGGAGGATCAGGTATCAAGACTGCTGACGTTACATCAAAGACTGGAAAGATCATTAACGCAAAAGTTATCTCTGATCCTGATGCAGAACTTGTTGCAATGTCTAAGAAGAGTCAGGTGATTCGAGTGGACAGCACTGAAATTCCGTCTCTTGGAAGACAGACTCAAGGTGTTCGCATTATGAAACTGCGCGATGGGGATGCGCTTGCTGCTGCGGTCGTGCTTTAATTAGGGCATGTCAATAGAACAGTCTCAATCTACTCGTGCATTTGCTCACCCTGAAACAATAGTTTCAAATTTACCAATCCAAGTCGGTACTATTGTCGCTGACCTTGGTGCTGGCACGGGCGTGTTTACTGTTCCACTTGCTCGAATAGTAGGTGATCGAGGAAAGGTGTATGCGGTTGAAATTCAAAAAGAGCTTGTCGGGACACTTCAGCAAAACGCAAACAAGTCAGGGAGAAGAAACATTGAAGTCATTTGGGGTGATCTCGAACGACACGGAGGTACGAAATTAAAAGACGCATCATGTGATATTGCCTTTCTTTCAAACACACTGTTTCTTATCGATGACAAACAGGCACTGTTTAAAGAAATTTCAAGGATACTCAAGCCTCATGGACAGTTAATACTCATGGAGTGGAAGGATTCATTTGGCGGACTTGGTCCAGCTCCACAGCATATGGTTTCCGAAGAAGTGGCAAAAACATTAATTGCTGGAGCTGGCTTTAGTTATAGCCGGTCGTTTGAAGCTGGTAGTCACCACTATGGTATTATTTTTACGAAATAGAACATAATCAATGGGAAATTTATTAGGAATTAGTAGGTTTAAATTATTCTTTTATATTGGTTGTGGTGCAGTACTTGTGCTTGCAGTCATCTTTCTTGCGCTCGGTGGGCAAGGTGGTGGTAACGAAACAAATGATGTTAGGGTTTCTGTGTGGGGAACCGTTGATGAGAACACCATTTCTCGGATGAATAATAATGAGGGAGGTAAGCCAAACTATTTTGCAAATGTTGGCTACACCCAAGTATCAGAAGATACTTTATACAACACCCTTCTTGAAGCTGTTGCTACAGGAAAGTCACCTGATGCTTTGATTGTGCCGTATGAAATGCTGTATTCACTTCGTGGAAAAACTATTCCTATTCCTTTTGCTAACTTCCCAGAACGTCAGTTTAGAGACACATTCTTTCCTGGTGCTGAGCAACTTGTAACAGTAAACGGTATCGAGGGAATTCCTCTTTTTATAGATCCGTTAGTAATGTATTACAACCGATCGATTCTTGATCAAGCACTTATTCCTGCTCCGCCACAGCGTTGGTCTGAATTTTATGCACTCTCACGATCGTTAACAGAAAAGGTGAACTCACTAACTGTCACACAAAGCA
The DNA here is from genome assembly GCA_035438625.1 of Candidatus Paceibacterota bacterium. Taxonomy (NCBI): domain Bacteria; kingdom Bacillati; phylum Minisyncoccota; species Minisyncoccota bacterium. The sequence continues at coordinate 24,587 of DAORIS010000002.1, read as the reverse complement.
CCGTACCATTTGGAGAGGCAAATAATGTGTTTAATTTTAAATACATCCTCTCTTCGTTGTTTACACAACTTGGATTTCCAGTAGGTAAGTATGCGGCTACTGAAGATAAGATTGGTATAAAAAGTAACGAAAGCCCGGCGGCTTCAGCGCTTAATTTTTATCTTGAATTTTCAAATCCTTCAAAGGATGTGTATACATGGAACCGTTCGCTTCCTGAAAGCAAAGACATGTTTGTTTCTGGAGACTTGGTATTTTATTTCGGTTTAGCGTCTGAGTATAAAGATATTCAGAGCAAGAATCCAAACTTAGATTTTGATGTAGCATTTGTCCCACAGACAGATAATGCACAATTCAATGCTACATATGGAAAGATGTACGTATTAGTCATTCCACGAAGTTCAGGGCACCCTGCAGAAGCCTTAGCAGCTGGGTTGACCTGGTCAGGAGCCACCGCTTCAGCAGGTCGTGCGGCTGACAAAATGTTTTCATATCAACCAGTTCGACGAGACATTCTCTCAGTTAGTCCAACAGACGCACTTGGTCCAGTATTTTATTCTTCGGCATATTATTCACGTGACTGGTTGGATCCAAACCCACGACAATCATCGATTATTCTTACAGATATGATTTCTGATATTACATCTGGAAGGTACACGGTGTCAGCGTCAATCAGCCGAGCAGGAGATAGGATTGATAACCTCTACGGAAATTAATTTACATCATATGAAAAAGTTTCTTACGTCTTTTGTCTCAACAATAGTACTCACTGTTTTAATCGGAGCATCACTTGCGGTTCCTGTAAGTGCTAACCCACAACCGACTAATCCAAATCCACCTAACCCACAACCAACTAGCCCGGGTGGTTTTGATATTGTGTTTACAAATCCCCTCAAAGCAGATTCTCTACAGTGTTTGGTATATGACATATTTCGAATTGCAATTAATCTCCTTGCAGTTGTGGCAGGTCTCTTTATTATCTATTCTGGTTTTAAATTTGTATCAGCACAAGGAAATCCAGAAAAACTCAAAGCGGCACGCAAGACCTTCTTAAACACAATTATTGGTACTGCTATTATTCTTGGATCATGGGTGATTGTTCAGTTTGCAATCAACACTATTAATCAGTTTATGGATCGTGATGTTATTACTATCAACAACACGTGTGAAAATTAAAGTAACTATATCCAGATAATGAAAAAAATAATGTCCAAAATTAAATATGTGTCCGCACTGTTACTTGCAATAGTAATGTTTGTTGGACTATCAAGTGTTGTATTTGCAAATCCACAACCAACTAATCCAAACCCGACAAACCCTCAACCCACAAATCCCGGCAACTTCTCCTTCCAAGACGGAACGCTTACTGACCTTCTTTATGCAATAATCGGACTCTTTAATCCAATTATTATCCTCCTTGCGGGTATTTGTGTTGTGGTTTTTATGTGGGGAGTTATCAAATATATCAACGCCTCTGGTGATCCAAAAAGATTAAAAGAGGGATCGTGGTATTTGTTGTTTGGAATTATTGCCTTTGTGGTTATTGTTGGACTGTGGGGAATAGTAAAAACTGTAACTAGTTTGCTTGGTCTAGAATTTGCGGGACCCCAATTTAAAACATCTCGGTCCGGAACTGGTTCAACTCAGACTGCAACTCAAAGTGGAAGCTTTGGAAATGCACAGTTCTCAACACAGTCAGTTCAATCTGGAAGACAGGTATCAGGATCAACCGGCTATGGAACAACTCAAACTACATCTGGTACAACAGTGTCTGGCTCATCTGGTGCTGGAACCACTCAAACCTCTGGAAGTACCCAAACAAATACTGGAACACAAGGTAGTGGCTCAACTGTAAATAGTGGCGGTCCAACAAATTCTAATGGTCAAACAGGAGGTGGAACAACAAACACAACGGGTAACTAGCACACAAGGATATCCACATGGCTATTGATGAAATAGCCATTTTATGGCTACAATGATAGGAGGGCTTTAATAGTAATTAAGTAAAAATGAAAAAATTAGTAAATCTTCCAGTATTCGCGACACTTATGCTCGTGGGTTTTGGAGCTGCAGGGATTGTAGAAGCCAATCAACAGCAGTTAGGAAATGTTCAGAATCTTGTAAGAAACCTTACAGCTATCGCTAACACCGTTATTGGTTTGCTAGCAGTAGTTGCAATCATCGTTTTCATCTGGGGCATCATCAAGTACGTTCTTGCTGAGGGTGATGCAGAAAAGCGAGCAGATGCACGTGGTTTCATGATCTACGGAGTTGTTGGTATCGCAGTACTCGTAGGTATCTGGGCACTCGTAAACTTCTTGCTTAACTTCTTTGGTTTGAACGGAGCACAGACAGTGAATCTTCCAACAATTGGACAGACAAACGTTGTAGGAAACTAATAGGGTAGTAGAAAATCAAAATAAGCTATTATGACACCAACGGAATTATTGTATCGGGTCATTGATCTGTACATTAATCCGTTTATCATAATCTTGTTTGGATTAGCAGTTTTGTACTTTATCTGGGGAGTCTACAAATACTGGATTGGTTCTGAAGGTGATGAAAATCGCAGACAGGGAGCAAGACATATTTTGTGGAGTATTATCGGGATAGTTATCATGATCGGCGTATTCGCCATTATGGGATTCATCTCAAATACGCTTAAGATTCCTGAAGATCAAAGACCACAAACACTGACTATCTAACAAGAAATTGGTTTAAGAAAAACACCGGGCAACCGGTGTTTTTCTTTGTATAAAAAAAGCCGCGCGTTGGTACGTGCGGCCTTGTAAGAACATGTTGGATAGGAATAAACGTGCTGCTTTCTTATGTCCCTACAGTCATTTTACTGGCTGTAGATACCGAAATTGCAGCTTAAGGTTAACGGGATCAGTTGGCATGGTGGTTAGTGTGGGCGGCTTTCCGTCAGGATAGCGCACACGTACATACTTATATGCCGTAGGTCTGCCTCTGATCCACAGTTGAGCGTTGATTTCATCATTGTTCAACGATGGATTTAGACGAACCAGATTTACGTTACCTTGATGATCGGTCATTTCTGCCTCGAGGTCACACGCAGCCAAGTATTCAACATACGAGTACTTACGTTTGATCTCATAACTCCTTGACCAACCACCATCAGCTGGAAGAAACAAGTCGTCTGACTCTGCTTCTAGAAAGTTCGCCGGAACCATAATTCGTGGGGTTTTAACCGCATCGAAGAATTTTCCGACAGCTTTTCCTGTGCTTATGACGGTACTGGAAGGTATTTGTGTGCCAGTTTTCGGATTTGGCGGTTCAACACTTGGTTTTAGTACCGTAGCTACACTATCTCCCCCAATACCTTCAAGGTACTTGTTGAATTTGATCAAGGTCGGGATGACAAGGATTAGAGCAGCAATCGTTAAGAGTGCTGTAATAATCGATTTCTTATTTGCCATCATCTTTTTGTACGTGTGGGTCTCGGTTATGTTTGTCACAACGAAACTCCTTCTTGTTAGTTGACATCGTCCGGGTCTTCACTCGGGTTTTTATCTGAGTTGCTCGGTTGGTGCATTCCTGGCATCACGAATGGACTTCCACCTTTTCCACCCTTTGAATTGATGGTAAAGAGGTTTTCCACACCAAGCATCTGCGCAACCAAAATCAAGCGTTCTTGCAGTATGCCTGCCTTTTCTGGATCAGTGGACATTATGTACCACTCATATTCCCAACCACCTTCATGTTTGGTGCTTGTCAAACCCAGGAGTTCGGCTGTTTGGTATTTAACATCTGCAATACTTGCTCGATTGGTTTGGATCTTTTGTCGTGTGACAGGAAGGTCCAGGTCATAAATCGAATATGATTCGATAATGACACCCAAATCAACCATTGTACTGTAGTAGCTATTACGAAGTTGTAGTAGGGTGGTTTTTAAACCTGCCTTTATGGACTCCTTCGTCATGCCTCTTTCGTATTGTCGATCAGCAGGATCGACCTGAAGTCGATCAATCATTCGGGTGAGTTGATCGGTCTCTGTTTGAGTTGTCCTTTCTGGTGATTCTGAGGGTCTTTTCCCGGTTTCAATCATTCGCTGTGTAGGTCTGAAACACCACATTACCATCTCTGATATAAGTGCAAGGTTTTGACTTGCATCAATGTCAGAAAGATGGGCGAGGATTCCCGCGTTACAACTCTGAGCATTTCGGCTCAAAGTTGCTTTGATGCCTTCCAATTTGTTTTGGAAAAATGCTGTTGCATTTTTCACAAACGCTCTGAAAGACATTTCCCATGCAAGATATACAGTTGAACCTCTGACTTTGACACTGTTTTTCTTTCCTTGAGTACTTCCGTACTTGTAGTCGAGAGTAATGGTGTCTATGTCAGCAATATTTTTTGGTTCAATGATGTCGAATGGACTCTTGAAGGTGTGTCCACCAGCATGAGCAGTTTGGATGATCCTTGATCTATCAGCGTCAACTGGTAGTAAGGTTGCAAGTGTGTTTGTTGTCTGAATCATAGTGTCACTATCATTCATAACAACAAAATGCTCGTACAACCACACATACACAGCAAGAGCGCCAAAGAATGCACATACAACACATGCGAATGTGCGCATGTCTGTTAGCCAACCAAGAAACCGTCCAACGGAAAGCTGGATTACTACATACAGAAAGATGAAGGTCACTAATAAGAAGCAGATAGTCCACATTCTTTTCGCCCGACGGTTGCGCGCAATCAACTGATCTGCGTCAACTGGCGGGGGAACATTTGGTGCTCCAGATTCTGACGGGGTAGGTGTTTCAAGCGGATTCGATCGTTCTTGCGAAGGTTGTCCTACAACCCTAGAAGGAACGAACCTTGGCTTTGCGGGTTTTACCCTAAAACTGTGAATATCATCAGACATGTCAAACTCCTGGGCGTACGCCCTGTTTTTTGTTTATTCCTATGTCAACGCCATGCAACAAGCACGGCTGACTATCTGTATACTATTATATCACCAAATAGGTGCTTTGTCAAGTAAAAAACGGCCATACATAAGGCCGTTTCTGGGCTGTCTAGTAAAACTATGGAATTTAAACGAGAGTTAAATTACCGTTGATCGATGAAGAGAATTACACCAGATCCGCTCGTAGAAGTGCTCTGTGAGGCGTTCTGTGTGCTTGTGGTAGCTTTTGAGCCGCTTTGTGAGTTTGAACCCGCTTGTGATGAAGATCCGGCTTGTGTGCCTGATCCTGTAATTGCGCCTGTTCCAGTTTGGCTTTGTGAGCCAGTGATTGCAGTAGATCCGGTTTGTACACCAGAACCAGTCTGTGATCGTGAACCTGTTGTTACAGAAGATCCAGTAGTTGCAGAGCTACCAGTAGTTGCTCGTGAACCTGTGTTTGTTGAGTTACCAGCTTGAGCAAGAGATCCTGTTCGAACGCCTGAACCTGTTTGTGCAGAAGATCCTGTGGTTACTCGTGATCCTGTTGATGCGCTAGAGCCTGTTCCAACTCGAGAACCAGTGTTTACTGATGAACCTGTGATTGCTCGTGAGCCAGTTGATACTGAGCTTCCAGTTCCAACGCGTGAGCCAGTGTTAGCAGATGATCCGGTAGAAACACGAGAACCTGTGGATACTGAAGAACCTGTATCAGCACGTGATCCAGTTTGAGTTCCGCTACCAGCTGAAGCAAGAGAACCTGTTGTTACACCTGTTCCTGTGTTTGCAGCAGATCCAGTGTTGGTAGCTGATCCTGTTTGCGTTTGAGAACCAGTTTGAGCAGATGATCCTGTTTGGGCGCTTGATCCGGTTCGCACACCTGTTCCGGTTGTTGCAACTGATCCTGTTGTGACACCGCTACCTGTTGTTGTATTTGAGCCTGTTGTTACAGAGCTTCCAGTTCCAACTGATGAACCGGTTGAAACACCTGTTCCAGTTCTAGTATTAGATCCAGTATTTACTCCTGTTCCAGTTGTTACAGAAGATCCGGTCCCAACGCTTGAACCAGTAGAAACAGAAGAGCCTGTTCCTACGCGTGATCCTGTTGATACGTTAGAACCCGTTCCAACTGATGTACCTGTACCAACTCTTGAACCTGTTGAGACACTAGAACCTGTTCCGACAGATGAGCCTGTGTTCACACGTGACCCTGTGCCTACTTGAGATCCAGTACCAACCCGTGATCCTGTTGAGACGTTTGATCCAGTTCCTACCCGAGAACCAGTTTGTGCGTTTGTTCCGGTTGTTACAGAAGATCCTGTACCTACGCGAGATCCAGTTGAAACTCCTGTACCAGTATTTGCGCCTGTTCCTGTTGAAACGGGTGTTCCAGTTGGTGTTTGAGCGAATGCATTAAATGGAAAGGAAATAGCACCGATTGTGAGAGCGGTTATTGCTATAAATGTGTATTGTTTTGCTCGCTGTATCATAGTTCGTGTATTATACCACGTTCCAGAAATAAATCAAGTGATACTATTCCAATCCCCTTTAGTGGGGCTTTAGTTTATTGTGAGTTTAAAAACTTAAAAAATACACACACGCATACAATACGAGGAAATGGATTGGATAAAAGAGGTAGAAAAGCCATTTAGCTCGATATCCTTGTTCTCCACTGTGAAGCCAGAGTATTGGCAGTGCTGCAATAGATGCAATTTGAGTACCGAAGAATGAATACCAGTACAGGTTACTTGTTGAAGAATGTAAGACGACCAAATTAAACAATGGAGTATAGAGAAATACAGTAAGACTAATAATTAGGGCCGATTGTAATGCTCTATGCCACGTATATGAAATGTGGAATGCAAAAATCAGTAATACACCAAAGAGTCCATAATCAAACCTGAATATTTCAGCGGTAATTCCAATCAATGCAACAGAACTTAATTTCAATAGGGGATTTTGAAACCGTTCGAATGCAATAATTGCAAGTAGTCCAGCAGCGAGAGTAAAAAATACATTTAATCCAAGTGGCCATCCTTGTGTAACTATTAATTCTCTGAATGCTAGTTCGTAGGGAATTTGTGAGATAAAAGCAAAGGCAACTAATCTCCAGAAATACTTGTTCGAATTTCGTGTGTGTCTGTATCCATGTGCAATTAACCATGCAAAGATTGGAAATGAAATCCTGCCAATAATCTGCATGTAGATATTATTGTGGAATAGAATTTTCCCGCTGTGGTCTATTGCCATTGAGACAATGGCGATGATTTTAAGGAGAAATGTGGACATGGACACATACTATCAAACCCTAAAACAAAACAACCAGGCATCCCTGGTTGTTTACTGGTGGGCGAGGGGAGACTTGAACTCCCACGCTATTGCTAGCACCAGCTCCTAAGGCTGGCGTGTCTGCCAATTTCACCACTCGCCCATATTGTTCAAATAATTCTCACTGCTACAATGGCTTGATGCCCCGACCACTGCTTGTATTGATTATATTTGGCTATTTCTTCCTGGCTAGCCTCATTCCACAGCTATTTATTCAGGGCTTCAGCACGCCAGAAGACCCATACTACCATGCAAGACATGCGGTAAGCTACTGGGATAAAGAACCATTCGAATATCCTCAATTTTCTACAATTAACGATAGTGGAACTGATTTGTGGTACCTGTACCACGTATCTATGGCTCCATTTACTGCAATTCCAAGTGATGATGGGTATTCTGGAATAATTCTTGGTTCAAAAATTTATCACGCAGTTCTCTCAGCACTATTGTTTACAATTCTAGTGCTTTGTTTGGTTAATATCCAAACACCGGCTAGAAGCAAAGTACAAAAAACAACTCTATGGAGTGTTCTCTTGTCACTTGGAATTATAATGACCGCATCAGCAACCTTTGCCGATCGAGCGTTAATATTGTCGCGACCACATTTAATTAGTATTACGCTTTTTGTCCTTGCCACATACTTTTTAATTAAGAAAAGACATATCAGCCTTGCGTTCGTTTCACTGCTCGCCCCACTCTTTTATTCGTTTTCGTTACTCATTATCATTCCAGCGCTCGTCTACCCAGTTGCGTATCTTTTCTATGTTGGAATTAGAAACAGAGAGGCTGTGCTCGGATTAATGCGCGCATGTATTTTAAGTGGGGTGTCAATTATTGGATGTATTCTCGGTATTATTCTCCACCCAGGAAGTGGTGCATATATATTTAATGGATTGTTTGTCCACGCAACATCACTATTTCGTACCGTTGTTCCACAAGGAAGATTGGTTGAGTATCCAGCGGAGCTTGGTGGGGCTCCGTTTCAATGGGGAGAATGGTGGGCACTTATTGGTGCACTTGTACTTGCTGTAACTGTGCTCCGGATCATTAGTTATAAATCCATTCGCCGATCGTTTGAATTTGTGACATGGTTTGTAATTTGTTTGTCACTACCATTTGTATTCCTATCAATTTTTGTAGGTCGTGGAATTGAATATGCTCTACCGTTACTCCTATTCCCACTTTCAATCGCTATTTCGTGGTGTATTCCACGACACAGGTCGTTACTCTCATATCTTTCCGGGAACCCAGCAATTACTTTTTTTGAAAAGCATCCGCGTGTTATACGAGGTGTAGGTATTGCGGTTGCCATCTGCATACTTCCTATCCTTATTATCGGAAAAGGATCGGCGCTTAAAGAGAATGAACAAACGCAGGGTGTGTTTGCGTATAAAAACGCTGCAAACTTTATTGCATCACAAGGAGATGGTGGGATTGTACTTAATCCAGCGTTTCATTTATATCCCCAGTTAGTATTTTTTAACCCACGTGGAAAATATGGATTAGGATTTGATCCAACATTTACATACATCTATGACGAGGAAATATATTGGCTACTTCAAGATATTGGATACTATAAAGAAGTTGATCCTGAAGCAGCAAGAAAGCTGTTATATTCCAAAGGTGTTCGGTATGTAATTGAAGAAAAAGTGGAAGTCAATGATACCCCACGGGGTACAGTAGCTGCAACGCTTCGTTTAGGTGAACCAATCTATACTGACCCAGATACTGGCGAAGTTATGATTTGGAAAATCGCTCCTTAATCAGAACTTTTGCAGCCTCAACTCCATCGTGCCACCTGATCTTTTTTCCATGCTTAATATCTCGTGGATGATACGAAATTGGTACTTCGATAATGTTCACTCCATGCTTGAGTGTTTTTGCGGTCACTTCAGGACAGAATTCAAATTTCTCTGACTTTAGATCAAGGCTCTTGAGAAACTTTGAATCAAATATTTTATAACATGTGGGTTCGTCAGTAATTGAAGAGCCGAAGAGTATATTTGTAAGTATTGTTAAAAATTTTCCACCGAGTAAAAAGGAGAGTCCACCGTGTGGATTTTTTTGTAGTAGTCGTGAGCCATACACTGCTACGGTTTTTTTATCAAGTATTGGTTTAAGTAATCTTTCATACTCATGTGGGTTATATTCTAGGTCAGCATCTTGGACGATAACGATGTCGCCTGTTGCGTGTGCAAAACCTGTTCGAAGTGCTGCACCTTTTCCACGATTTTTTTCGTGGGCAATATAATGAACATTGTTTCTTAACTTGTATGCAGAAATGGCGACATCCGTGCTGTCCGTCGATCCGTCATTGACGACGATAATTTCTTTTTCAAGTCCGCACACCTTTGCACGAACAACTTCGTCCAGAAGATCGTAGAGTGTCGCTACTTCGTTGTAACAAGGAATGACGATAGAGACCTTTTTGTACTCAGTGTGTCGCTCGATTGGTTTAGACATAGACAAAGAATAATTGAGCGGTATATGTCCAGACAGCGATCAAGAGGGATGTAAGTGCTTGCGAGGGTACTTCAGGAAGTGTAAAACCGCTGACAAGTACAAACATGAGTAGCGCTGAGAGACCAATATTTACACAGGAAAGAGCAATAAATTTTACAAATTGTGTTCGATTGCCGTGGTCAGCTGAAGAATTCTTTTTATCACTATGTGTGTAATGTGTGTGTACAAAAAAACCAATAACGATTCCTGTTGTTGTTGCAATTATGTTTGCAAATATGTAATTAATGTGGAGAGGACCTGAAAATAGCCAAAAAAGACCAATGACAAGCGCTGTCATACAAGTACCCGCAATGAGGTACTTAAAAATTTTTGAAACGTGTCGTAACGCGAGTACTTGAGTCGGAAGCGAATAATTCATTCGAACAAGTATACCAGTTTTTATGGTCCTCCCAGCAGGATTCGAACCTGCGACCTACCGCTTAAGAGGCGGATGCTCTACCAACTGAGCTATAGGAGGGTGAGGAAGTTATAACACAAAATATACAGAAAGAAAAAGTCTGGAGCAGTACTAATCGCTGTGCCCGAGGTGGGAATCGAACCCACACGGAGTTACCTCCACTCGATTTTAAGTCGAGGCTGTCTACCAGTTTCAGCACTCGGGCGTCCGACTGATTCTCGCATAATAAAGCCTGGATGCAAGAATGTAATAAAAAAGCCCACGAGATACTGGTTACAGTATCTCGTGGGTCGTATCGGTGTGGCTAACGTCTAGGCAGCTTTCTTGTTTTCAGGCAGAAGTACGAAGACGAGGCGCTTTTCGAGTGTTGGAATTGTAAGGTTGTAATTAATCAGCGTGGCGGAAAGGTGGCGCTTGTCGAAATTTGTTAATTGTTTGACAAGTTTGTCTACAACATGAAAGTGGGTTGGGTGATTAAGTGGATCACTTGATCCATTACTTGCCGTTTGAAGCGTTTCAAGAAACACGTTAATGACCGCATACCTAGCTTGATGGTACTTAGTTTCAAGCTCAGTATTTTTTCCGTTTATCTTTCGAATGTAAATAACCACTAACACGAGCAAGACAAAAAGGACTGCAACAAGGATCCAAGCGATATACACCGTACATCTCTTATTAAAGGAAAAGATAGAACTCGCCTAAAACCCCTACTCTCAACTAAACAGAAGTCAACTGAGGCGCAGGCCGGTCTCGAACCGGCGCATAACGGTTTTGCAGACCGTCGCGTTGACCAACTTCGCCACTGCGCCAAACTACCACTCGCTCACTATCCTACGTGTTTTGGGTGAATCGAACAAGTCCGTTATACCAACCGGTCGATCTTCTGGCGGTTCTTTTCACCTTCGTCGATTGTAAATACAAAGTGTGGAATGCGTCCGATTCGAACGCGCTCTGAAAGAAAATCTTTGAAATCTATAACGTTGCGCCTCAAGAAATCGAGAACTGCAGCTTCTTGGCTTTCAGGAAGTACTGAAATCATGATGTCAGCAAGGTGACTCTTCTCGTCAATGATCACTCGAGTGACGGTAATTAAGGAAGTGCGGTTTGCATTACGTGCAATAAATTCCGCTGTTGCGTCACGAAGTAAGGATTCTTTTCTCTCTGGTGTGTGTCTCATGTAAATAGTATGGCGCTATATCTCAATAGTTTCAAATGCTTCAAGGATATCTCCTGGAGCGATTTCAAACTTTGACTCAACCATCAATCCACACTCGCGTCCTTCTTCAATCTCGCTCGCACGTTCCTTTTTTGCTTGGAGTTCGCGGATAGAACCTCGGCCAATGTCATTTTCTCGGCGGATGATTTTAATTTCACCACCGTTTTTAATTACTCCTTCGATAACTTTTCCTCCAATGATTTGTTTGTCTTTTGATCGGCTGAAGAATTTAAGTACTTTAAGTTTTCCTGTAATTTGGTCAGTCATCTTCTTTGGAATACGTTCTTTGAGAAGTTCCTGGAGCCACTCTGACAGTTTGTAAATGATTTCAAACGATCGAATGTCAGTCGCGCTGTTTTCTGCCATCATTCGAGCTGGTGTGTCGATGCTTGTTGCAAATCCAACAACGACTGCTTTTGTTGAAGAGCCAATTGCCATTTTGATATCAGCTTCGGTAATTTCACCAACACCACTTGAGATAACTTTTATATCAATATCAGGATGGGAAATTTTTGAAATCTCGTGGATAACCGCGTCCAGTCTTCCGGCATCTTGCGCACGAATAATGACAGGAATGTACGGCTTGCTTTCACCGGTGGTATTTCTGTTGTTTGTTTGTTTAACCTGGGAGAGGATATCTTTTTGTTCATCAATGTAGGCTTCGGCTTCTTTCTTTGTTGAAAACACAGTAAATGTTGAGCCTACTGGTGGAACTGAGTCCCAACCGCTGATTCGAACAGGAGCTGAGAATGTTGCTTCTTTGATTGGTTTGCCTAAGAAGTTTTCAAATACACGGATAGGAGAGTAGGTGAGTCCAGCAACGACTGTTTCTCCTGAACGCATGGTTCCAGAGGTGATAATTAGTGTTGCGGCGTTTCCTTTTTTCTTGTCTCGGTCTGATTCAAGTACGAATCCTGTGCATTGCGCATCAGTTCCCGCCTTAAACTCTTCTAGCTCTGCCATAAGAAGAATTGTCTCGATGAGTTCGTCTACATTTTCTCCAGTTTTTGCTGAAATAGGTACAACAGAAATATTTCCTCCGTATCCTTCAACATAGATTTCGTTTTCAGCGAGGCTTTGTTTGGTTCGTTCGATGTCAGCGTTAGGTCGATCGATTTTGTTAATTGCAACGAGGTATGGAAGTTCTTCGGCAAGAATAGTTTGTAGTGCCTGGAGGGTCTGTGGCTTAACTCCATCTTCAGCAGAGACAACAAGGATGGCAATATCGGCAGTTTTTGCTCCGCGAGCACGTATTCCTTGGAAGGCTTCATGGCCTGGTGTGTCGATGAATGTAACGCGCTTCATACCGCTTGCACGTTCAACTTCCACTTCATATGCTCCTACCTTTTGTGTGATACCCCCAGCCTCTTTGTCTACTATTGAAGTCTTTCGAATGTAATCAAGGAGGGTGGACTTACCATGGTCAATGTGTCCCATGACAACAACAATAGGGGGTCTTTCAATGAGTTCCCCTGTACTTGTCCCTTTGCTTTTCTCATTTTTCTTAGGAGATGACATAGCTTTTTGATTATACATATCGCTTTGTATTTGTACATTCAGGGGTTACAATCGCGCACATGGGCATCAATTTCTCTTGGTTTCAAAAAAACCCCACGCACGGGACCTCAAAACGTGTATTTCTTGACTATGCGTCCGCTACACCTGTCTCAAAACGTGTATCTCGCGTGCTTGAAACGTACCAAGGGTACTTTCATAACCCAGCAGCGATATATACAGAAGGGGTGAAGGCGAAAGAGATCATCAAAGACGCTCGCGTACAGATTGCAAAGATTGTTTCTGCACAACCTAATGAAATATATTTCACGTCAGGAGGAACAGAATCGGCCAACCTTGCAATCCAGGGCGTAATCAAGGCACTCGATAGAACAGTATTTCCGCGACCACATATTATCGTTTCAGCATTCGAACACGCTGCGGTACTTGAAACTACCCGTGCACTTGAAGCCGATGGTGTACTCATCACATACGTACTTCCAAACGATGATGGCATTATTGACCCAAAAGAAATTTCAAAACTTCTAACTCCTGACACTGTCTTGGTCTGTGTGATGTATGTAAACAATGAAATTGGAACAATCCAGCCACTCCGTGAGATTTCGAAGAAAATTAAAGAGATGCGGAAAAGTGTTTCTGGAAGAGATCAACACTCCGACTATCCGTATTTCTATACTGATGCGTGTCAAGCACCTTTGTACTTGCCGCTTGCGATTAATGAATTGGGTGTAGATATGGTGACCTTGGACGGAATTAAAATGTATGGACCACGGGCAAGCGGCATACTCATTGCAAAAGATGCGGTACGTTTTGCACCGCTTATGCTTGGTGGTGCACACCAGCGAGGAAAGCGACCGGGAACAGAGTCTGTATCTCAAGTTGTTGGTATTAAAGAGGCACTCATAGAAGCAACTGAACTTCGAGTGTCGGAGTCAGAACGAATCCGCAAGTTACAAACATATTTCATAGAAAAAATTGCACGTCACTATGGTGAGAAGGCGTCTATTAATGGAAGTGTGAAAGAGGGAGAACTAATACCAAACAATGTAAATGTGTGCATTCGAAACATTGATTCTGAATTCGTGGTGCTTCAGCTTGATGCAAAGGGAATCTGTGTTTCCTCTGCAAGTAGCTGCTCGACACTATCAGACGCTGCTGGTTCATACGTCATTGAGTCCTTAGGGGAGGCGAAGCGGCGCTGTGCCGAGTCATCAATCCGGTTCTCATTTGGACGAGAAACGACTAAAAAAGATATAGATATTGCCCTTGAAACACTGTTTAAAATAGTGTAAAATGTGGGCATATGCCACCTTTTAGTAATTTCACAACAAAAGCGAAGGAAACGATTAAAAAAGCCCATGAATTAGCCATAGAACGTGGGCAGAATCATGTTAATCCTGTACATCTTTTAGGCGCCTTTCTCTTGCAGGAAGAGAGTTTGGTATTGGCAATCCTTGAGAGAATGGAGGTTGATACAATGCTTCTGACTGACTCAATGCTCGAGGTGGTTGAAACAGGTGAAACCGCACAGACACTTTCACCTGCATACCAGATATACCTCACTCCAGAATTTGCACAGATCGTTGAAGCGTCTGTGCGTGTTGCTCGTACCATGAACGAAGAGTTTGTGGGATCTGAACACCTCTTCCTCGCAATGCTCGATGTTCCAAGTCGTGCAAAAGAGCTACTTTCAAAATTCCGCATTAAGCGTGAAGCAGTAGTTAAGGTGATTGAAGAATTTAAAAATACAAAGACTGCTGACTCACATCAGCCAAAGCGAAACAAGTCACTGACAAAATTTACGCGTTCACTGACTAAGCTCGCTTCTGAAAATAAACTTGATCCAGTCATTGGTCGTGATGATGAAATTACACGTATCATCCAGATTCTTTCTCGACGAACAAAAAATAACCCAATCTTGATTGGTGAGGCAGGTGTTGGAAAAACAGCGATCGTTGAGGGGTTGGCGATTCGTATGGCTCAAGGAGATGTTCCTGAGTCACTTAAGGATAAAGAACTTGTGTCACTCGATCTTGGTTCTCTTGTTGCCGGCACAAAATACCGTGGAGAATTTGAGGAACGCCTCAAAAATATTATTAAGGAAATTGAAAAGTCAGAAGGACGTATTGTCCTCTTTATCGACGAGATCCATACAATCGTTGGAGCTGGAAGTGCTGAAGGATCACTCGATGCCTCAAACATGTTAAAGCCCGCGCTTGCTCGTGGTGAGCTTCGTGCAATTGGTGCAACAACACTCCGCGAATATCAAAAGCATATTGAAAAGGATCCAGCTCTGACTCGACGTTTCCAGCCGGTGTATGTTAACGAGCCATCAATCGATGATGCGATTGCTATTCTCCGAGGTCTTAAAGAAAAGTATGAGCTCTATCACGGTGTACGAATTACCGACGATGCTATTGTTGCTGCGGTAAATCTCTCAAGTCGATATATTTCTGACAGGTTTTTGCCTGACAAAGCGGTTGACCTCATTGATGAGTCAGCGTCATATTTGAAAATCTCTCTTGAAGACATGCCACCGGTACTACAGGAAACTCATGCAAAGGTAATGCGTTTGGAAATTGAACGAGAAGCTTTGAAAAAGGAAACAAATGCAAAGTCAAAGGATCGAGTAAAGAAGATCGATGCTGAAATTGCTGACTTTAAAGAACGAACATCAGAGATTGAATCGAAATGGAAGAATGAGAAGGAGATCCTTAATGACATCAAAACTGCCAAGAAGAGCTTAGAAACACTTCGCCTTGAAGCAGAAGGTGCAGAAGCCCGAGCAGATCTCGCAAAAGCAGCTGAAATTCGATATGGAAAAATTCCTGCACTTGAAAAAGAACTAGAAGGAAAGCTAAAAAAACTCAAGAGACTGCAAGTTGGCCGTCGAATCCTCAAGGAAGAAATTCGTGAGCAAGATATTGCTGAAATTGTTGCAAAGTGGACTGGTATTCCTATGGCTCGCATGATGGAAACTGAAGCGGATAAGCTCACCCGTATGGAAGATGAACTTCGTAAGCGAATCGTTGGGCAAGATGAAGCGGTTAAGAAAATCGCCGACACGGTTCGACGAAGCCGAGCTGGTATCGCTGACCCTAACCGACCAATTGGCTCATTTATTTTCCTTGGACCAACAGGAGTTGGAAAGACAGAACTCACAAAGGCACTGGCTGAGTTTATGTTCGATGACGACAAAGCACTCATCCGAGTGGACATGTCTGAGTTCATGGAACGGCATGCGGTTTCAAAGTTGATTGGTGCACCTCCAGGATATGTTGGATATGACGAAGGAGGAGGATTGACTGAAGCCGTACGGCACCGTCCGTACTCGGTAATTCTCTTCGATGAGATCGAGAAAGCACACCCTGAAGTCTTCAATTTGCTCCTACAGGTGCTTGATAACGGTCGCTTGACTGATTCCAAGGGTAGGACGGTAAACTTCAAAAACACCGTCATTATCATGACATCAAACCTCGGTGCTCAATACATCGATCGACTACAGAAGATCGGATTCCATACCGATGGAAACGCTGGAGAATACGCAGAAAGCAAAGAGAAGATCATGGAAGCACTTAAGGATCACTTCAGACCTGAATTCCTTAACCGAATCGATGACATCATTGTCTTTGATGTACTTTCACCTGAAGTTATCGAAAGTATTGTACGGATCCAAGTTGAGCAAATTAAAGAACGATTAGCACAAAAGGAAATTACACTCGACGTGTCAGAAGAAGCAATGAAGTTGCTTGCAAAGGAAGGATATAATCCGCAGTTCGGTGCACGACCACTCAAGCGTTTGATTCAATCAAAGATTCTAAACCAAGCAGCACAGCTGATTATTTCAAAGAGCATCTTGAAGGGTGGATCAATCTCAGTGGGTGTAAAGGATAGTCAATTTACCTTCGATATTAAAAAGGGAAGAAAGGGCAGCATCATTCAAGAAGAGCTCGTAGCAGCATAAAGAAAAACACCTCGAAAGCGAGGTGTTTTTTGACACATGTAAATTGTGTGGTAATTTGATCTAGGTCGTTTTTTCTATTCTCTATGGAAGGAGTCTAATTGTGTCAGAAAGAGCTAATCTGAAACAGGTCGGTCGGGAAGACTTGAGTTACTCACCAATCTTGACCAATATCGCTACGTTTTGTTTGGCGTCAGAGCTGGTTAAGAAATTCACTGTGGTGAGGAAGTGGGTTCGAAAAGAGCCCCGGCACAACTGGAAGATTTCCTACAAGCAGGACACGTCTGGTGTGATGGTTACCCTAGTGTGTGCTGCTGGCAAGACCCGAATGCATCTGAAATGCGTTAACCCCACTGCGGTTGAGATCGAGCTCCAGAAGATTTTTCAAGAATTCATGTTGAAGCCTCGGTAATTTCATAAAGGCGCATTCTCAATTTTATTTGAGAAGGCGCCTTTTACTTTGCTTCAAGTGAAAAAATATGTAGAATACGCTCTACGCGTAGGTGGCAGAGCTGGTCAATTGCATCAGACTGTAAATCTGACGCCCATTGGGCTACGGGGGTTCGAATCCCTCCCTACGCACAGAAACGAAAAAACGGGTGTATAACCCGTTTTTTCGTTATGGTATAACTGCTACATGAAATCCGGTAATTTTTGGTGCTATAAGAACGGTGTCGTGATTCCCACAGAGGAAGCAACAGTCTCGGTTCAGGATATTGGGATGCTGCGAGGGTTTGGGGTGTATGACGGAATAGCGGTAATCAATAACAAGCCACTTCGTTTAGACGACCATGTTAAACGCCTGCGAAACTCTGCTGCAGGACTTGGTTTGCAAGTTCCAGATTCTGATGAGCAAATCGAAAAAGCATATGATCTCCTTGCGGAAAAAATGGACGCTACGCGATTTAATACTCGAGTAATTTTAACTGGTGGAGAGATGATCGAAGGCCTATCGTTTAACCCCGAAAAACCAACATTCTATATTCTTGCTGAACCATTTCTTCCGCTTCCAGATGACATTTATACGAATGGCTCATCAATTGTAACGCATGAATTTGAACGACAGTACGCACAATTTAAAACAATTAATTACATTAGTGCTGTTGTGACAGCTGAAAAGAAGCGTCAAGCCAATGCAATTGAAGTATTGTTCGTCAGTAGGGGGCAAGTGTTAGAGTGTGCGACAAGTAATATTTGTATTGTTAAAGATGGCGTACTTAAGACTCCTGAAGTAGGGGTGTTAAAGGGAATTACTCGAAAAATTGTGCTTGAAATTACGGCTGATCAGAAGGTTGTAGAGGGACCTGTCTCTGTAGAAGACCTCCTTTTAGCTGATGAAATCTTTATAACCTCAAGTTTTAAGGATATTGTGCCAATTGTGACTGTTGATGGACGAAAACTGTTTGATGGGCCTGGACCAGTTACCAAAATGGTCATAGAACGATATAAAAAGGCTGCAGGTCTTGCCTAGGAGTCTTTTCTAGGCTATAGTGTCCCGCATGTCACAGGACAATCTAATCATCCTCAAAAACAAGGAAACAGGAGAGGTTTACCTTTCTCGAAAGAATCGCCGTAAGGTGCCTCGTAAGATCGAACTTAAGAAGTACAGTAAGTCACTTCGAAAGCGCGTAGTCTTTAAGGAAGTAAAGAAATAACAAAAGCGACCTACGGGTCGCTTTTGCGTTAGGTATCCTTGTGCGATAGACTGCTTTTACTGGGCCTGTAGTTTCAATGGTAAAACATTCCTCTCCAAAAGGAAGGTTCCCCGTTCGAGTCGGGGCGGGCCCGCTTATTCATTCTCTGTTAACCTTTGTAGAAGGTTATCCACTGTTTTCTGATCAATTTCGTTTGCAGTAAGCCAGGTGATTAATTTATTTCTTTTAAACCACGTCATTTGTCGTTTTGCGTAGTTTGATATTTCATTAACTAGACGTTCATTAAATTCTTCCAGTATAATTTTTTCTTGTAAGAGAAGTGCTCCATATCGGTACTCCAAACCGAGTTCTTCCATTCGCTCGTACGACAATCCATTTTCATGGAGGTCGCGAATTTCATCGAGTATTCCTGCTTCCATGCGCTTTTTAAGTCTTAAGATAATCCTTTCCTTAAGTATTTCGTGGGGAAGTGTAAGGCCAATGTATGTAACGTTGTATATAGGAGACGGAGTCGCGGCAGGAACCTTTCCACTATGTTCGATAATTTCTATTGCCCGTATTAATCGTGGCCGATTGTGTTTATCAATTGTGCTGGCTCGGTCAGGGTCTTTTTGTTGAATCATTGAATATAATTCTTCAATGGTTATTTCCTCAAGAGACTTTCGTAATTTAGGGTTACGAGGAACGTCAGGGATAGACGCAAGACCAATGAGTGAGTCTATGTAAAATCCTGATCCTCCACAGACAATTGGCACAGCACTTCTTTGTACTATTTCTTCGATAGCCATTCGTCCATCTCTTGTAAAATCCGAAGCTGTATATGTTTCTTTTGGATTTGCTACATCAAGCAAGTGGTGTGGAATTCCTCGCATTTCAGAAGTTGTGATTTTTCCTGTGCCAAGATCTAATCCTGTATATACTTGTCGTGAATCTGCTGAAACAATTTCAGCATCAACACCAGATTTTTTTAGCTGCAACGCAATTTCAACAGCAAGATCACTTTTGCCAACAGCCGTGGGACCAATGAGAGCAATAATACGGGGAAGTTTTTCCATGTGTGGGTACTATAGATAAAAAAAGAGACCGGAGCAATGCTCCGGTCTGGGTTGGTGTTGGTCATTTGATGAGGGTGTGTGGAAGTTTGTCGAACAATTTAAAGGGTTTGAGTACACGTATTGTGTCATCAAGTTCACGGCGCTTGTCGATCAAATCATATTCGATTTGTCGCCACTTATTGATCTCTTTGACACGATGTGCTTCGTGTGCCAATTTTTGACATGATCGGACTCCGATGATCAACCGATCAAGTAGGATTTTGTGACCCAGGGTTGTGACGAATGTCGGCTCGACAACTTGATGTTGTTCCTTCGGAAAGACAACATCAAGTAAACGTCGGACATGTTTGCGAAGGTCAAGATACTCCTGGACTTCCTTGGAAGGTTTCTTCCGCGTTGCAGTTTGCATCGGCTACTCCTTTAAGGGTGAGAAAGGACAGTTGGTTTGGATACTGACCCAAAACCAATAACAGTGGGATACTACGCTTATTAATTAAAAATTCAACTTGTGCCAGAGGCGGGACTTGAACCCGCAAGCCTTTCGGCGCTCGATTTTGAGTCGAGTATGTTTGCCAATTTCATCACTCTGGCGGTATGGGGAAGTGTACTGAAATTCTATTTAAAGAGCAATTTTACAAAAAAGAAACCGCTCTTTCCAAAGAGCGGTTCGGTAAGATGTTTTTGTCAGTCAGCCTCGACGGTGAGTGTTGGTTTGGTGGTGACCAAGACGCTGTTGTTCAAGAGGGCAGTTGCTTCATCCATACTGATGCCTGCTTTGTCAGCCGCTTCGCGTACGAAGGCGTTGTACGACATGACGTTGAGGCCTTGGCGTACAGACTCAAACTTCACTTGCTTGCCCTTCTTAAGGTCGCTGAGTGCGGACGCGAGTTGATCAGTTGGTGACACGGTGTCACCAGAAAGCTGATCACTCCTGCTCCAGTACACGCAGATGATAAGGAGTATGAAGATAATGCAACTAAGTACTCCGTTAACGATTTTTGCCATGCGCAATTCTAGAGGAACTCTCTAGCCTTTCCATGTATAATTATACTATATATATGTATATAAGTCAATGATTGTGGTGTGTCTATTAAAAACATCTTTATACACAATTTTTTAAGATAGGCAGTGCGTTATAATGTCCTCATGCAGTCACCAACAACTCCGACATCAAACTTCTATAACAATGCAATTTTCTGGGTCGAGGTAGATAAAATTAAACCCAATCCATTCCAGCCTCGTAAGGATTTTGACCCTATCCAACTGAAAGCTCTCTCTGATTCTATTAAGCAATATGGAGTTCTCCAGGCGCTTGTGGTGACACGTAATGAGGTTATTAAGGAAGATGGCGGTCTTGCAGTTGAATATGAACTTATCGCTGGAGAGCGACGTCTTAGAGCGTCAAAGATGGCAGGTCTTCGTGAAGTCCCGGTGCTCATTAAAATTGGTGATGAAAGTAATCTTCTCAAGCTTGAACTCGCGATCATTGAAAACGTACAACGTGAAGATCTAAATCCCGTTGATCGCGCACGAGCGTTTCAAAGACTCGTAGAAGAGTTCGGATTTAAACATGGAGAGATTGCAAGCAAAGTTGGACGAAGTCGTGAGTATGTGACAAACAGTCTCCGATTACTCGCTCTTCCTCAAGATATTCTTGATGCGCTTTCAGCAGGAAATATTTCAGAAGGTCACGCTCGTCCACTTGGAATGCTTAACGACCGACCTGAAGAACAAGCGACACTCCTTAAAGAAATCATGTTTAAGCGCCTCACAGTCCGCGAAGCAGAGGCAATCGCTCGACGCATTGCGTATGACAAGGTTCGTAAGAAGGAGCGAATGATCGATCCTGAAATTGTTGAACTTGAACAGAAACTTGCTGAATCATTTGGTACACGTGTTCATATTGAACGGAAAGATAACGGAGGAAAGGTGATGATTGATTTCTTCTCAGCTGATGATCTTCGAAGTATTTTAAATCTTGTACAGCATTCCAAAGAACAAGATCCTCGGACAATGCTTCATAGGTTTGAAGCAGCGATGGGTGGTGCCATTGAAGCAAAGCAACAACCTAAGCCAACCGTAGAAGCTCCAGAGGTTATTGCTGATCCAGTTGTTGCACCGGAAGCAGCTCCACTACAGGCCGGAGAAGATGACAGAACTCCTGTGGAGGTAAAAGCTGCAGAGGAAAGCGATGACATCTACTCTCTGAAGAATTTCACTATCTAAGGTTTATTTTTCTGCTCTGTCTTCACTTTCTTTTGGAATCCTCGCTTTTTCTTTTCTTGTGCAAGAAGTGTAAGTGCTTCATCAAGTGTAATTGTATAGACATCTAGCGGAGGCTTGATAGATCTGAAATCCCTATCGTGTCCGACGTATGGTCCGAAGCGTCCTTTGTTTGCGATGATATCTACTCCTGTTTGAGGGTGTTTTCCAAGAACTCGTGGAAGAGAAAGTAGCTTTAATGCATCGTCCATTGAAAGTCCTTGCGGATTCATTTCAACTGGAATACTTGCACGGCGAGGTTTTGGATTAAGTTTCTTATCCTTTTCTCCAACTTGTAGATATGGTCCGAAGCGTCCGTCTTTTACAAGGATATCGAGATCAGAATCAGGATGTTTGCCAATGATAGTATCTTTGGCCATTTCTTTTCCTTCCTCGGTAAGTGCTCCGGTACAATCGGGGAATCGGCTGCAACTCATAAACTTTCCGTTTCGAGAAAGCTTGAAGACCATGTTGCTTCCACAGACTGGACACTTAAATTCTGTAGGTGCAGGACCGAGGTTGGTGAGCTTTTCACTTTCTTTATCTCGCTTTTTCACTTCCTTATGAAACGGACCGTAGAAGTCTTTGAGAATTTTTTCATACTCATGAGTTCCGTCAGCAATGCCATCAAGCGAGTCTTCCATTGTTGCTGTGAATGAGTCACTGATGTAATCAGTGAAGTTATCTTCAAGGAATTTTGATACTACGTCTCCAGTGTCAGTCGGAATGAGTGTTCGGTTTTCCTTATTCACATACCCACGCTCTTCAAGTGTCTTGATGATCGTTGCGTATGTACTTGGTCGACCAATGCCGCGCTTTTCAAGTTCTCGAACAAGTCCAGCTTCTGTGTATCGTGGTGGTGGCTGGGTAAATTTCTCAGTTTTTTCAGACGAGACGAGTTTCATTCCTTCTCCAGGATTTAGTTTTGGAAGGATTTGATCTTCACTGCCACTGTCAGGATGAATTTTCATCCAACCATCGAAAATGATACGAGAACCGTTTGCGTTAAAAATAACTGACGGGTCTTTTGTTGGTGCCGCTGTTGCTTTTGTACGTTCAACCTTCGCGTCTGTCATTTGAGATGCCACTGTACGCTCCCAAATGAGCCTATAGAGCTTCTTTTGTTCGTCGTTGGCTCCTGCTGACTCTTTTGAAATAGTACTTGGCCTGATGGCTTCGTGAGCCTCCTGTGCATTTTTTCCTTTTGCAGCAAATTTTCGTGACTCTGCATATTTCTCACCAACAGTTTCTTTGATGTGTGCGTTAATTGCAGTCATTGCACTTTCTCCAAGTGACGGACTATCAGTTCGCATGTATGTAATGTGACCAGCTTCGTATAATCGCTGTGCGATCATCATGGTTCGTGATGGGCTAAAGCCAAGTCTGTTACTTGCGGTTTGCTGGAGTGTTGAGGTGATGAATGGTGGGCGAGGAGAACGAGCTGTTTCAGTTGCTTGTACATCAATAATATTCCAATCTTTTTCTTCAGCAATTCCCGCTTGTCGTGTTGCTTCTTTTGCGTCAAAGACTTGGTCGGGATATTCAAATGCAATTTCTTCTCCAGAAGTTTTTTTAAGGAGGGCAGAAAGGGTGAAGTATTGTTCAGGATTAAAGGCTTTGATTTCACGCTCTCGCTCAACGAGAATACGAAGAGCAGGAGACTGTACGCGTCCAGCTGAAAGTCCATAACGAATTTTTTTCCAGATTAATCCTGAGAGGTCATATCCCACGAGACGATCAAGTACACGTCGTGCTTCCTGAGCTTTACGGAGATTTTGATCAATTGTTCGAGGATGCTCGAGTGCATAGAGAACGGCAGCTTTAGTGATTTCAGTGAAGCTGATTCGTTTTGGTTTGACTAGTTTTGCAGCTTGCTGGATGTGCCAGGCAATTGCTTCTCCTTCTCGATCGGGGTCGGTTGCAAGAATCACTTCGTCAGCCTTGTCAGCAAGTTTTTTGATTTCACTCAATACAACCTCTTTTCCTTTAGAGATTTCATAGTGTGGTTCAAAGCCGTTTTCAATATCAATTGCCTTCTTGTTATTCTTCGGCAAATCACGTACGTGACCGACTGATGCGCGCACGATATATGGCTCACCGAGATACTTCTCGATGGTCTTCGCTTTGGAAGGAGACTCAACAATTACGAGCTTCATGTTCCTATACTAGTACTATGGTACGGAAGAATTGGCAAGTTTTTGGGTACGGTGAAGTTAGAGAATGTAAATAAAAAAGGGGCCAGGAAACGCTTTGTTTCCTGGCCCTTCCGGTATCGGTCGATGAGGGTAAGTCACCGACAAGATAAGCATGAATTAATGCACATAAATAGTCAAATTATGTATAAGTATATATAGGGCATGGTGTGTGTGGTAAAGTGTATAAATATCCGCTGAGAAATTAATACTATGCTGGACATCAAGTTCATCCGGGAAAACAAAGATTTAATTGCACATGCTGCTACAAAAAAGCACATTCAGTTTGACGTCTCTGAACTTATAAAAGTTGATGAGGAACGACGTGAACTCCAACAGTTCATGGAATCAAAACGTGCTGAACAAAATGCGCACAGTGAAAAGATTGCAAGTGCCGCAACGTCAGAAGAACGAGTGCAGATGATTTCTGACATGCAACGAGTTAAGTCAGAGCTTGGAGAAAAAGAAGAAGCGTATAAAAACGTATTAAAGGAGTGGCAGCGATTAATGCTTCAAGTACCAAACATTGCTGATGTAACTGTTCCAGATGGCGCATCCGATGCTGACAACCTTGAAGTTAGAA